>SOJN01000114.1 GCA_004376575.1 candidate division TA06 bacterium
CACTGACACTACGTGTCGTCCACACCTTCCGACGCACAGACTGAAAATCCCATTTCAACCATTTCCCCAACTCCAAAGAAATAAAGTACTTGCCCGAAACGCCTTATTTTTCAAGCCGTTTCAGCATTATGTCTGTTATGGTGGTTATGCCTGTTTTGCTCTCTTTTGGTGAGAATTTGGCACAAATCTGGCACAAGGTTCAGGAGGTGCTACAGGGTGCTTGACACCGGGGTTGAACTTGGGTAGAGTTCAGCTACGATAAGGAAAGGCAAGTTGGAATCTCAGACAGTATCGGTTTTTTTCAGACGGATTTTGTCAAAAATCGTGCACCGTCCCTAGGGCCCAATAGGGACATCATCACCGAAGTGTCTTTTCGGAGCGAATTCCATGATATCCAATAAGAGACCCCTTCCGGCTGTGGCCATTTCTTTGCATATTCTTCTGACCACTCTCTTTCTCCCCACAGTCGTCTACGCAGGTCGTTCGCCTGAAGCCTGGGATCACCTCCCCAGACTTAGGCACATTGACTTCTCAGATAATGCTGTAGGGTTCGCATCAACAGCCCCTAAGCGGTTCTTTGTGCTCGAAAGAGGAGAATACCTCTGGCGAGAGGTTGACGCCGAGACCTATCTCTCCGAGTTCTCAGTCCGAGGAGACAGCTGCGAGCCACCAATGCGTTCAACCGCTTGGTATTCCGAAGAAGGCCACATGTATTTTGCTCAAGGTGCCTATTGTGCGGAGGGCTGCAATAGACATCACAAGCTCTGGCTTGTGAACTGCGAACAGGGGGTCCCCTTGATGGTCCAGGACCACGTGGATTCGTGTATGTCCATAAGCGCCATATGTGTCATTTCAGGGGACCTCTGGTTGGGAACAAGAATGGATGTTGAGTACGGAGGCTATCCTGGTGACGGTATTATTGTTCAGTCTTCGACCACAGGAAGACTCGTTCGCAGGATTGACGCTGAGCACTCTGGGCTCACAGGCGATTTGATCGAGGCCGTCGCCTTAGATCCAGAGACAGGGCGTGTGTGGGTCACAACAGAATGGGGTGTCAACGAAGTCAAGCCAGCTGGCATAGTGGCCAGAAGCCTCTTCCTATATGAAGACTTCAACAGAGAAACGGGGATTCCTGAGGTTTTCGTTTCCGAAACCAGAACGACGGGCAATCCATTTGCGACATTGGCCCGCACGATAGGAATCGATGATACGCGTGCCTTCTATGAAACGGTGTCTCGAATCCCAGAGGAGATGATAGACGAAGTTACACATCTCTCATCACTCATCGTAGGGTCCCACCAGTATCCTCTGCATGCACCTGTGGATAGCCAATGGAATATCCTGGTACCCTTCGTTTTAAAGGCGACCCAGAACGAGGATCGCACTCAAACGTACTACGCTGAACATGTTCTTGCAATGTTTGACGACACAAGGGCAAGGAAGTACTTTCTAGAGATATTGGAGGATTCATCAGCAAGACCGCATCGAATAGGATTTGCGACCAGGTATGTTGGGAGTCGTAGGCGCAGCGAGACTCCGACATTGGACGAAGAAATCCGGTTGCTGTGTAGACGCGTTGACCAGGCCATCTCTGAGCTACATGCTATGGGAGCCAATTCGGCACCAATACCTGTTGGTCACGCTATCCTATTTCCGGTTACGAAGCGTCTTCAGGCTCTCGGCTCGGCATATGGATACAAGGCGATCGAGGATTACTTCGAGACTGCAGATTTCAGTACCGGGAGGGACGGATCACTGCTTTACGATTTTGTCGTGCGCAGCTATCACAGAGAAGAAGCTGTCCCGGCAATCCTAATTGCCCTAAGAAGAATACCTCCGGACAGGGGCGCACTCTTCGCACGAACTTGCTCCATTTTTGACATGGCTTATCGGTCAGGGCACTCCGGACCCCCATTATATAGCGCGGACTACGTAGGCGCGCTCTTGAGAGCATATGTTAGAGCAGCGGCTTTTCAGAGAGCGGATGCTAAGGCAATCTCAGCATGTGAGAGCGCTATCCTCTCACAACTGCAGAACCCAGAAGTGCGCTCACGGTTTCTCACTGACATTCATCCACATCTGAAGGGAGAAGAGGCGCGGCTCTCGAATGTCCTTCTTGAAAAATCGCAATCGAGGTGAAGTCTACGCGTATCTGGGGCTGCAACTATGACTGCTGTTGACGCTTCAAGGCAACGCGGCGACGCCCGGCCTCCTAGAGAACGTTCACCAGAGGTTCGCTTTCACCCCTAGCATTGTGCTTGGGTCCATTCCCCCTTTGTGGTTGAAAAGGTTGGCGTAAGTCTGGCACAACACTGAATGCTGTTCGCGTGGGTCACTGTGCCTCCGCAGCTTAGCTGGATAGAGCGTCGGACTTGAAATCCATTTTGGGGTGTTTCCGTAAGTATAAGGCCGATAAGATAATAGCAAGTCGGCCTTTGACTTATCCCCGATTTCGATTTCACAGGAGTTCACAGCTTTTCACAGGATTTGATTCCTCTTTATCACGGCATTATCACAGAAAACGGGACGGCACAAATCTGCCACAGGGCAAGACGAAGTCCTACTCTCCCCTCGACACGCCCGGGGCCGGCAGGGCAAGCATCGGCCTCTGGAGCT
>SOJN01000115.1 GCA_004376575.1 candidate division TA06 bacterium
GTTCAAACGTTCAACGTGGTTCAACATTGAACAACCTTGAACAACAGTTGAACGTTTTGAACAAGTTGTTAGCCTGGTGCCGATCGCCGGAATTCAGGTTGACGGAGCGCGAGGCAGGTGGTAGAATGCCCCTCCGTCAATTGTGAGGTCCATGCATTGGAGGATCGTCAATGAGGCTTTATGAGTATGAAGCCAAAAAGGTCTTTCAAACTATGGGGATACCTGTTCCCAGACAGTATGGGGTAATACATTCTGTCAAGGACCTGGAAGGCCTGGATCTGGAGTTTCCCCTTATGCTAAAGGCAATGGTTCTTGTTGGTGGAAGGGGCAAGGCAGGTGGAATTAAGAGAATAAAGGACCTGGCTGAGGCAAAATCAGTAGCCGAAGCTCTTCTGTCAATGAAGATCAAGGACTATTCTATTGAGACAATTCTTGTTGAAGAGTGCCTTGAAGAGAAGGCCGCATGTTACATCGGTGCGACCATGGACCCTTCAAGCTTCAACAATGTGGTGATCGTGAGTGCATCAGGCGGTGTGGATATTGAAGAGGTTGCCAAGAGCCAGCCAGAAGCTATCATCAAGGAAGAACTGACCGGCAACGACAGAGAACTCCCTCCAGAGCTAGCAAGTGGGTTAGCTCTAAAGCTTGCCGAAGGTCTTGGGGACTCCGGCCTTGCTGACGGTCTGAGCAATACCATTTCCAGTCTGTATGCAACTTACCAGAAGTATGATGCCAAAGTCTGCGAAGTGAATCCACTTCTTGTAACTGAGAAAGGCCTTGTGGCAGTTGATGCAAAGCTGGTTCTTGATGACAACGCCTTATACAGACAGGCTGACCTTTTCAAGATGCTAGGGCTTAGCGAGAGGCGACACGATGTGGCTGAGCCCACAAAAAATGAGCAGCGGGCAATGGCAGCCGGGTTTCCCTATGTCGATCTGCTTCAGGAAGATGTAAAGAAGGATCCGGAAAAACTGTACGTTGGTATTGTTCCAGGCGGCGCGGGATATGGCATATTCTCAATAGATGAGGTGGCAAACATTGGCAGAAAATACTTCGATGGTAAGGTGGTGCCGGTAAATTTCATGGATTCAGGTGGTGGACCTCCCCAGGGCAGGGTTGCTGAGATGTTCCATCTGTTGATGGACTATTCTATGGTGGATGTGGTCATCACCTCCAGATTTGGTGGCATCTCAAGCTGTGACGTTTTTATCCGGGGGCTCATCCAGTGTCTGCAAGAACGCCATGAGAAAAAACAGCGGGTTCTTCCGGTATACGGGAGAATGGTGGGCACTGATCTTCCCAGCGCTCACGCGTACCTGGAAAAGGCCAGATCAGACATGCCTGAAATACTAAAAGATCTGCACATAATAATCGGCAATCAGAAGATAATGGCAGAGGTGATACGAGAGGGACTGGAGAAAACCTTCAAGGCCCGACGGGCTTCCCGCTGAAAAATGCGAGGGTCCCCACACGAAGGGAGATTGGAACGGGAAATGTGATGAAGAGGCTGCCTGCTGAAAAAGGTATGTTTCACTACCTGATAAGCAAAGTAAGGTCTGATACTGGCCGGACTATTGAAAAGTCGGGCACGATTGAGACGGTAGTCGTTGGCTTGGGCGCACAGGGAACGAGGCACGCCGGATTGATGCAGGAGTTTGGTACGAATGTAACCGCGGGAATTGCGCCCGGCAGGGGTGGTACGAGAATCCACGAGACGATTCCGGTCTATGATACTGTCAAGGACTGCCTGGAGGAACATCCCAATATTGCTGCTGCCAGCATATGGCGGCACTATTCGACGGCCAAAGATGCGGCAGTTGAGGTTATTGAGTCGGGCATACCGGTCGTGGTTCTTATCACCGAGGGAATTCCTCTTCGTGATGTGAGAGATATCCTCGTGGCCGCCCGAAGAAAGAACACTCTTTTGTTGGGAGGAAATACGCCCGGCGTCATATTTCCTCCAGAAGGGATAAAGATAGGGATGCTGCCCAATGTCTTCTATCCCGAGGAAACTTCGCCTGACGTTTTTGGACCGCACGGGGTCACCATAGTCTCGCGCAGCGGTGCGATCCTTTATCACATGTCGGATGCTCTTGTCAGTGCCGGCATCGCACAAAATGCTGTTCTGGGAATTGGCGGCGACGGTGCAATTGGGTCGACCTTCCGGAAGGTCGTTCCGCTGGTCATGGGATATGAAAACACTGAACTGGTTGTCCTGGCAGGAGAGATTGGTGGGAATATGGAGGAGGTTCTTGCAGAGGACATAAAGAAGAACCGGCACCTTTACTCCAAACCTCTCGTTGCAATCATATCGGGAAGACATGCTCCTGAAGGCAAGACAATGGGCCACGCCGGCGCAATAGTCTCACCCGGTCAGGCATATGGAACCTTCGAATCAAAAAGAGCGGCTCTTGAAGGAGCGGGCATAGATGTGGTCAACAGCCAGTATGAGCTAATAGATGTGGTGAAGTCGAAGCTTAAGGGTAAGAAGTATTTTCAGATTGAGAGATATTATGAGAAAATGAGAGAGATATGGGAGGCTAAACCCAGGAAGCGGGGGTGGGGTACTCTCATCACGAAGGTTGCACCCAACACCCTGATCGTTTCAGGATACCTTCTCCAGGATCTTATAGAGAAGGCGAGTTTTCTTGAAACGGCTCATCTACTCATCAAAGGCGAACTTCCTAACAAAGAAGTTCTGGAGAAACATAGAAAGAGAGCATTCGAAGCATCTCAGATTGAAGCGCCTGGTATTTCGTGGTTGGATTCAGACGACATATCAAAGACTCTTGCCGCGTTTCTTCTACTCGATAGGCACGTGGCTCAGTTTCCACAGGCCGGCAAAGACGGCCCTGTACAAAAGGCAGTCTTTGCTATCGGCCGTTTTGCACGCTACCTGGCTAGAAGGCTGTGCACAGAGTCCGCGCTGGACGGAGCAGATGCGGATGAACCGTTCTCATCCATTATGTCCAGGGCGGTGTCCGGCAAGGACATTGCTGATCCAAAGTATGCCCGTATGCTCGAGGCGATGATAGTTGCGAGTGTTGACCATGGGGTGACTCCGCCCTCTGCACAGGCAACGATCATAGCTGCTTCAACCAGAGCGACCTATGAAGTGGCTGTTGCGCATGGCATCGGCGCGATAACAGACGTGCATGGTGGAGCGGGCGCAAAGGCTGCGGAGTTTTTCAGACACTGCACGGGGAAATCGCGACAAGAAGGGATTCCAATTGAAGAGGCAACTCATTCCCTAATGAGCGAATATGTCAAGGCGGGAAGGCGCATCGAGGGGATGGGCCATCGTATTCACACTGAGGATCCCAGGCGGGATGCCCTGTGGAAACTTGCCCAGGATTGTGAAGTCGAAGGGGACAGTGTAGCCGTGTCCAAAATAGCGAGCACCGTTTTTGAGCAGGTGAGGGGGATGAGTCTTCCTATAAATGTTGATGGAGTCATCGGTTCAATTGTAGCAGACATGGGACTGGGTTCTTCTGTCGCAAAAGCATTGTTTGTATACGGTCGCTTGGCGGGTCTTTCAGCACACTACTTTGAGGAAATAGCCACTCAACCGCAGATGCGGAGAATCAACTTTGCAGAAGCAGTGTACAGGGGTAAGGAACTGAGAGCCTTTCCTGCCTAGTGGCGATGAGTTGTTCGGTTTCGAGACTGCAACTAGCGCCTTCGAGACCGTGTTCTTTTGCTGCTCCATATTCCAATACCCAATTTCGCATAAGTGCCGGCAAATGTGGCCGTGGGCGATCCGAAAATGTCAAAACCAGACGCCTGCCAGTTGCTTTCAAATGGGAGCCAGATATAGCCTGTTCTCATGTTGAGACAGATTCCTCCTACGGTTCGCCTGGTCTCCATCAGTTTCAGTCTGTAATCGGCGCCCACGGAGAAGTTGAGTGCAAAGGCGCCGAACCCGGGCTCCTCCCACTCCGGAAGAATCTCTTCACCAAAATAGAAATCATAGTAGTCCCTTGAATGAACTCGGAGCTTTACTCCTCCTCCGCCGATACCGATCAGAGGGTAGATGATCAGGCTGCGGGTTGCAACAGGGACAACTCCCAGGTTGAGAAACCCATATCCGCCCTGAATCTTCGCCATGGCATCCGGACCTGTTGCGCTCTGCCAGAATGCAGCACCTTCACCGCCTATGAGCATTCGTTTGCCCAGCCGAAAATAGCCAGAACCGCCAACGGTCCTGGTCACGTCGTCGAAGGCGCCCGCGCCGTTTTTTGAAAGCTCTCTGTTCACACCGGAGAGATCGATGCTGTGTAGACCAAATTCAAAACTTCCAGAGAAATCCATGGGTGGCGGATGACGCATGAATGCCTGTGCCGTTTGGCCAATTGGAAAACAGCTCAGGAGTGAGAGAAGAATGACTTTCGTAGCTGTGTACCGCATGTTGACCTCCTTATGTGAGTTGCATCCATGAGAGTCAATAATCAAGTGTCGTGCCAAGGTTGGAAGGTTTTCTTTATGTTCCTTTGCTGCAATAGGTTACAGTGGAGCATCTCTATCGGGCTTCAAGGTTGCGGGCACAGAAAGCGTGCAGCTCACGTTGGTTGCCTGCACGACTTTTGTGCATTCTCATGGGGACCCCGTGAGACGAGCGGCCGTCGAACGGCCCGGGCGGGCGGGCGTGAACTTTTGAATCTTTGAACCTTTGAACTCTGCAACCCTGGAATCCTTACTTGGCATGGTGCTCCGTTGATGCTGGTTTTGTGATTGCGGATTAGGCTTGACCTGGAGGGTTTTGCGATTTAAAATCATATGGGTAGCGGTTTGGTTGGGAAAGTGAAAAGGAGTGAAGAGATGGTGAGACCAGAGGGACGTGTACTTGTCGTACTGTTTCTTTTGGCAATGGTTGCTGCGGGGTGTTATACGCCCCAGGGCCAGAAGCCAGTAGTGCTGCCTCAAGGGTTTGTGACCGGCAAGGTATCCGATGAAGAGACGGATTTGCCGCTGGCAGCGGAGATAACGTTTCCCCTCGACCCATCTCTGGGAGGCGTGGTGAGTGACCCTGAAACAGGTATTTACAGGCTAACGCTTCCTGTCGGAATACACCGGCTCCATGTGGAAAAGGATGGTTACAGGTCGTTTGAAGCTCCTGTGGATGTGACTGAAGGAAGAACCATACTCAGGGACATCTCTCTTAAGAGGAAGCATGTTGCCAAAGGCACCGTCACGGGCAGAGTGACGGATGCAAGGACAGGGTTGCCCCTTGGAGCAATGATAACCTTCCCTGGCACGGCTGTTCCGGCAACTGCCAGCGACCTCCGAAATGGGATCTACAAGACTACCCTGCCGCCGGGAACGTATGTGATAACCGTAGTAGCACAAGGTTATCTAACCGTTTCCTCGCCAGTTGTAGTTCTGGACGGCGCGTCAGTGATCCAGAACTTTGAGCTGAGAAGAAACTAATCGTTCGACAAACTTCCTTCGACTACTCTCAGGACTGGCACGACGGGTCCTTCGACACTGTTCAGTATAGACCGAGCGAAAAACAGAATAGTCTAGCTTAACATGATGTGAGCAAGGGACCGCACCTATTGTGCGTTGCGGTCTCACAGTTAGTCCCCTCCCAGTATTTCCCCACAGGATTATCTCCTAGAGAGAGGAGGTGAATTAGTATTGTCCTGCTTAGTCTCTCTTGCTGAGACGGAGTCGAAGCTTAGAGGGTCTCGATCCCGAGCGTAGCCCCGCCTGTCCTTCGCGAAGTCGGAGGGAGTCTATCGAGGGGCGAAGTCTAGGGAAATTAGTCCTGAGCCGCAGGCGAAGGGAGCGCATTGCGGGACGAAAAACCTAGCAGACGATATAGACTGTCAATCTCCAACAACCTAAGGAGGATAGATGAATCAGGGCAAAGCTGACGACAACGGCGGCTATGAGTTCTCTGATCCTGAGCTTGAAAGGTTGCTCAAAGCTGCTGAAAGAACACTGCAGCCAAAAGTGGCTGCGATAAACGGCGAGGATGAAGAGGTTCTTGCCGCGAACAAGCGCTATATTGGTTCTCACGAAACACTTCCGGCAGACTATCAGGCCCTCGCAAAAGAGGAACTGATCCGGATGGGCAGGGAGTTGCTTGACAGAAGCACACCGATTCGAAGAAAGGAAACCGTGCTCATGGTTCTTGCCCACAACGGATGTTGGGAAGCTCTGAAGCCGCTTGAGGACTATGTCAGGAACCCGGACCCGGAGCTCCGCATAATTGCTGAGCTGGCATTCGAAGAGTGCAGGTTCTGGTTCGAAGAGGACCCCTATGGAAGAGATCCGGACGAACAGGTCTACATGGGTTTTGAGCCTGAGAAGCCGTGTCCCTGCGGCAGCGGGAGACTGTTCAAGGAATGCCACGGGACGCTTCCCTACGGCCCCCCTACGGGGCAATTGAAATAGCGCCATGCCGGGCTAGACCGAGCCATAAATAACTCAATGCAGAACTCAAAATGCAAAATGGAGACACTCAAACCGACGATGTAGAAGCGTGGCCTGCCCTCCGTAGCTGAAAAAGAGTCACACTGTCGGTAGACAGGGTAGGCTATTTTTCATCCTGCCTGCTCCGTTTCTCGCGAAGCGAGACACACGGGGCCTGCCTGCCCGGGCCGTTCGGCGGCCGGGCGTTTCACGTCCCCTCGTTTCTCGTGAAGCGAGAGACACGGGGAGGCCGGAAGGGAAGGCCGAAGGGCCCCCTGAATGCCTGTCCTACATGACTACATCGCGCAAAGGAGGGCTTCCCTGCCCTATGGTCTTTGTGATCTGTAGGGGCGTATAGCCCTTCGACTCCTCTCAGGAGGCCGTGAAACGGCCCGGACAGGCCTTACGCCCCTACTGACTACAAACCGCGAATTGATTACGGCAACGTGGGCTTTCTATTCCATCTTCTATTTTCCAGGGGTGAAAAAAATCTTGTTTTGAACCTATTGCGGTCTTAAACTCTATACACCATGCGGATACTCTACTCATACATTCTGAAAGAGCACATTCGCCCCTTCTTCCTGGGGCTCCTCGTCCTCACCTTCATACTGATAATGAACAGAGCATTTGAGCTTGTGGACATGATCATAGGGAAAGGGTTAAGCGTCGTCATAGTCTCTGAGATTTTCTTCTTGAGTCTGCCATTCATAATTGCCCTCACCGTCCCGATGGCCGTACTAGTAGCTGTGCTCATGGCTTTCGGAAGGCTGTCCCATGATCAGGAGATCGTAGCCATGAGGGCAAACGGTATCAGGCTCGCCTCAATCATGACTCCCGTTCTGATTGCATCCTTCATTCTTTCACTACTGATGGTCTCCTTCAACAACAGAATCCTACCCGAGTCGAATCACAAGGTGAAAAACTTGATGATAGATGTTGCCCGCAAGAAACCCGCCTTCAGAATCAAAGAGGGTGTCTTCATGTCTGCCATGGACGGGTATAACACTTTGATAAAAAAGATTGATCAGAGGACTCAGAGGCTTTTTAACATTGTCATCTGGGAGACAAAGTCTGGTATGCTGAGGGTAGTTTCTGCTCCGGCGGGGAGAATGCAGTCGAGTAAAGATGGGACAATTCTCAGTCTTGAACTCTATAACGGTGAGATCCACGAACTTGACCAGTCTGATCTGTGGATTTACAGGACTCTCTCTTTTGAGAAACACCTTTTGAACATGGAGGTGGACGCTAAGCTGACAAGGAAGGAGAGGTCGCACCGGAGTGATAGGGAACTGTCTGCGCTTGCAATGAGGAAGAGAGTCGACAAAATTAATGAGAAGATACAAGCCTCATTAGAAAAGGTGAAAGAATATGAGACGGACGGTTCTCCAAAAGCTCTTGGTGAGAGGGACCTTGAAATGCGGAGGGTTGAAGGGAAGAAGAGGGAGAGGAACCGCTACCTGGTTGAGATACAAAAGAAATACTCCATCCCTTTTGCCTGTGTTGTTTTTGTGGTGCTGGGGCTTCCGCTGGGGGTTGTTGCAAGAAGGGGAGGAGCCGGAGTAGGGTTTGGTGTTGCCATACTATTCTTTGTTCTCTATTACATAGGTCTGGTTTCCGGCGAAGAACTGGCCGACAGGGGCATACTGTCGCCCTTCGTCGGGATGTGGGGTCCCAATGTTCTGCTTCTTCTGGTCGGCATGTATCTTTTTGTGCATGTAGAAAGGGAAATTCCATTTGTGGAGTGGAGATGGGTCGGGAGACTCATTCACCTGGTCGAAAGGGTCTACAAAAGACATGAGAATACTTGATAGATACATCGTGAAAGAATTCATGAAGGGCGTGCTTCTCAGTCTATTTGCGTTTGTTTTCATCTACTGTGTCGTCGACCTTTTCGAGAAGTTGTCGGGTTTCATCGACAAGAAGGCAAGCATAATAGCGATAGGAAAGTATTATTTTTATCAATTGCCGTCTATCGTCGCACTGTTATTGCCCATGGCTGTTCTCCTCTCTTTGTTCTTTACTCTCGGCATCATGGTGAGGAGAAACGAGTTGGTGGCGATCAAGTCTGCGGGGGTCAGTGTCAACAGGATACTCTGGCCGCTCATCATAGTGGGATTTGTGCTTAGCCTTGCAGTATTCGGAATAGAAGAAGGGTTGGCCCCGGTCGCGAACAGGAGAAATGACAGGATAAAACGGGTGGAACTGGACAAGCTTCCAGCTATTGACTACAAGTACAGGAGAAATATGTTCTTCCTTGGCTCGGGCGGACGCATGTACTTCGCAAAGATATTCGATGGTAGAAAGAAAGAACTGATTGAACCTGTCGTTCTGCAGATCGGTCCCCAGTCTACCATAGTCCAGAGAATGGATGCGAAGAAAGCAGTCTGGACCGATGGGGGATGGAAGTTCGAAGACGCTGTTATTAGAGGGTTCAATCCAGAGACTGTGAATCGCTATCGTGAGATTGTGATGCCCGAGCTCAGGGAAACTCCCGAGGACTTCAGCAAGATCAGGGAAAAGCCTGAGGACATGTCCTACTGGTCCTTGAGAAAATATGTCAGGGAGAAGAAGAAAGCAGGAGAGGACGTTCTCAAGGAGACTGTTGAGCTGAACATGAAGCTCTCTTTTCCGGCTATCAATCTGGTCATAGTCCTTTTTGGTGCGCCCATAGCTGCCAGCATCAGAAGAAGTGGTGCTGCCGGAGGATTCGCTGGAAGCCTTCTCATAAGTTTTTTGTACTGGGGCTTCATACAGATAGCGAAAGCGCTGGGCTATTATGGATCTCTGCCGCCAGTTCTGGCTGCTTGGGTGAACAATGTTTTCTTCGCTGGATGCGGGCTTGTGCTACTCTGGTGGGCGCGCCGTTAGTCTATACTCTTTCAACCTCCTCCACTTCGCGATACCACTTTTTCTTTTCCCCCACCTTAGCTCTCAACTTCCAGACTAGGCTCTTTTCCTTGGAGCCGATGGCGTTTTCGAGACTGCTTATTCCGTCCAGCGCCCGCTGCCTATCAGCATCCACCTTGATGTACTTCGGAAGAAAACTTCTCAGTTTGCCCAGATTTCCAGTGACAGTGCGCCACAGGCCCCAGTCTCGTGAGCAGAGCTCCGAGATGTATCTTGAGTTTATGGCTTCTTCGTCTGTCCCCGCTACGGGATGTTCGCGGAAGAGCATCACCGAGTCTATCAGGTCCTTCGCGTTTATCTCGACGATCTGGAGTTTTTCGAGAAGAAGATCTGCGACGGAGATTGTTGGATAATCAACGGTGAGCCTTCTGGAGAAATCGATATCATGGCAGAATTTGAGCTTGTCGAAGAAGACGTCCGAGTGAATCTGTGAGTTGGGATAATAGAAGATTCTTCGCTCTCTCCCGAACAGTTTCATCACCATCTCGTTCTCAGAGCATCCCAGGTCATGGAAGAGCCTTTGCACTTTGGGAGCCTCTCTTGAGAGTGACGCGAAATCTATGTCAGTCAGTATTCTCCCCAGAGAGTACTGCATGAATTTGTATTTGGGGCAGTGCGATCTGAATGCGATTGCCCCAAGGAGCCTCAGGGTGACTCCCCTTTTTTTTGCCTCTTCCATCACTCCGTTCGCTATCTTGAAGAATTCCTCTTCTTGTTTCTTCAGTTCATCTTCAGTCACTTTTCTCTCCGTGAGCTAGTTGCTTTTCTGCTTCGCTCTTGTCTTCTATGGAGGTTATGGTTTCCAGTCTGTCTGTGAACCTGCCTAGCCTCCTGTCTGCGTTCTCAAAACTCTTGCCGGCGTGAGAAAGGTGTCCTCCAATCTTCTGAAAGTCCTCTGAAAACTTGACGAATTCCTGCGAGAGATGTCTCAGGTTGTCAAGAACTTCTCTTATGTTTTTTTCGACTCGCATCCCCCGCAACCCCAGGACTATGGCCTGAAGGTAGGCATATAAGCTGTTTGGAGAAACTGGTATCACTCTCTGGGCAAGGGCGTGAGCATTGAGTGACTTGTCTTCACCCAGCTGTTCGTCTTTGATTATGGTTTCATAGTAGATGTTTTCAGCGGGTATGTACATCAGGGCGAAGTCAAATGTTCCTTCATCAGGCAATATGTACTTCTTTCGGATTGCGTCCACGTGCTTCTTCACATCGGTCACGAACTCCTTCTTATGTCTCTTTCTCTCTTCGTCATTTTCAGCAGTAGTAATCCTTTTGAAGTTCTCCAGCGGGAACTTGGCGTCTATTGGTACCATGGCCTCCCCCAGCTTGATCACCGCGTCCACCCTCTCCCCACTTTTGAACCGGTATTGAAGTGCGAAGTTTTCAGGCATGAGGATCTGGCCAAGCAGATCGCCGAGAAGGAATTCGCCGAAGCCGCCCCTCAACTTGGGGGCTCGGAAGATGTTCTGCAGCTCCTTGACATCCTTCCCCACCTCCAATATCCGCTCCGTCTCTTTCTCCAGTTTCCCCAAACCTCTTTTCAAGTCACCTACAATATTTGTAGCACTCACAAGCCGGTTGCTGACCTGCTCTGACATCTTTGCGATTGCCTGATTCAGCGATTTCGCGGTGTCGCTCACCTGTTGTTGGAGCATCAGCATTGCCTTGTCTTCACCGCTGGCCCGCCGCATCTCCTGCCAGGTTCTTTTGTTGTCGTAGATGCTGTAGACGACAGCAAGCAAGACGATAAGAGACAGACCTATTGCCACCCAGACCACTCTACTTGTCCCTCGACACTACGAAGTCGATCAGGTCTCTGATCGTTTGTTTTTCATCTGATTCAGGGACATTCGAGAACACCTCATCAAACTTGACTCTGGCACTGCGGGCGAACTCGCGTGCTTTCTGACGGGCATGGTCAATCGAACCACACTTGTTCATCATATGCAGTACGAGCTGAACATCCTCTTCTGTCATTTCACTCCGGGGCCTGCTTATTGCCGTTTTCAGTTTCTCCCGCAGATCTGGTCCGCAGTTCTTCACAGCGTGAATCAAAGCCAGAGTTCTCTTTCCCTCTCGAATGTCTCCATGTATCTCCTTTCCATACTTCTTTTCGTCGCCGATTAGGTTGAGTAGGTCGTCTTGAATCTGGAATGCTAAGCCCATATCGATTCCGAATTCCTGAATGGAGTCGAGGAGTCCGTCATCTGCGCCGGCTATTATGCCTCCAAGTCTGAGAGGTGAGATACACGTATACCATGCAGTCTTCTTTTTGCACATCGAGTAGTAGCTCTCCTCGTCAAGGTCAAACCTGTTACTCTGATTCCAAGACAATTCGATGTGCTGCCCCTCAGTGGTTTGATTGATCATGTGGAGGAACTCTCCAAATATCCTGAATGTGACTTCTTCTCCCAGAGCCTCCCTGTTTCTGAGCAGAATCTCCCACATCCTGTTGTTCAACGCGTCCCCAGCATTTATGGCAAGAGGTATGCTGTGCTTTAGATGGAGAGTTTGTTCGCCTCTACGCATGTCAGAACCATCTTCGATGTCGTCGTGAATTAAGACCCAGCTCTCAAAAAGCTCTATTGCAACGGCAGTATCAAGGCACAGATTGGGGTTCCCGTTTAGCATCTTGCAGGAGAGAAGACAGAGGGTTCCCCTTATCCCTTTCCCTTTCCTGCTTGGATAGTCGAGCATCATGTCATACAGGTTGTCTATTTCAGGGTCATCGTGGCTCGAAGGGAGCGCAGAGAAAATCCTCTCATCCATCTTCTTCTTGTTCTCAACCAGTAGCTTCTCTATATCCATATTCACACTCCGGCCTTTGCCTTCGATACTCTACCACACTGACACCAGCAGTCAAAGCGAAAAACGAAATAGGCCCATGCCTTAGTACGAAGGCGTGAGGTATATTTCGTCCTTCGTCGGCGGAAGCCGACGGAGGAGAGTAATCCAGCCGTCCCGCCCTCTCTCCCTACAGGAAGTACAAAGTACGAATTGCAGAGTACAATGGACGGAACAGGGACAACGTCCAATTACGCACACCCTCCCTCTCACTCCTCCCTTGAAACCCTTGGGACTAAAAATGCCTCATGCTGCCCGAGACAGCATGGACCTTTTGAGCTCCCGTCCAGGGAGGGAGAAAAAGGTCGCGGCCGTCTGACTTCACTCACATCGGTTCACCCGGGCATGTTCGGAGGGTTGGTGTCGTGTGAGGCAATTTCGCAATTTCGTAGTTTCGTAATTTCGTGTTTTCAACATCGCATATCTTCAGCATGCTACCAGCTGCTTGCCACCCACTGTCTGCCGCATATCACCTTGCAGCCACAGTATCTACAGTACCTTTCTGGGTCTGCCGTGTCATTAAACTCATGCTCGGGATCCAGAATCTCCCTTATCAGGCGAAATATGGCTTCCCGATATTGATTGTACAGTGATTGCCTATCGTCTCCATTCTCGAACAAGTACTCTTCTTTGATGTTCCTCGAGCCTAAGATCATCAATCCAGTGTTAAGGTCAGTCACACTGCTTTGCGGATCTTCACACAAAAAGAGGAGCAAATAGAGCGGGAGTTGCACCGAACGCAGAGTCTTATGCCATTCGCTCCTTTCCTCAAGGGAGAATTTCTTTGAAGACGGTATCACCGCTGTCGTCCCTGTCTTGTAGTCCAGGATGATCGTCTCACTTTCTTTTCTATCTATTCTGTCCATCCGGCCTCTGATGTTCACCATTCCCAGACCGGGGATTTCGAGTCGAACAGAATATATTCTTTCGCAATCAAGGATTACGGACCCCTTGTATTGCGCACGATGATAATCGAGGATATCTCGAAGCCTGACCTTGGCCTGGGATCTGATAAGATATAGACTCCCCCCCAAATCCTCGCCAAAGGTCTCTTCAAACACCTTGTCGCACATGTCAGAAATAGCTTTATGATCCCTGGCAGAGATCTTCAGGGGCTTATTCTTCTTGGTCTCAAAGAAGTTCTTTAGGACATGATGCACAAGACTGCCGATTTCCATCTGCTCCACTTGTTCGCTCAATTCGGCCTTCCCACTCAGTTCGAGCACATACTCGTAATAGAATTGAAGAGGACACTTGAGATACCTGTCGAGCTTTGAGGCCGAAAAAGACATATTGGCAAGTTTGGCAATGACGGCTGCATCTTTTCTGACCGGTTCTGGGTCCTTCTGGCTGAACACGCTTTCGAAGAATACGATGTTTTGGTTCTGCAGGTCGAGACTGTTGGCTTCCCTTTGTTCCTCCCAGATGAGGCGCTCGACCAGAGGGCTTTTCCCGCGGCCCTCATCTTCCCGATAGAAAATGTGGACGTCCTGGGAGCTGGCGATCAAGTTCTCGAAGTAATACCGGGCCATGTGCTCGCGCTGTCGATATGTGGGAAGCTCGAGTTCCTCGCGCACTGCGGTCGGGAAAAGGGTGTCTTCCTTTCTGGATGCGGGTATCACGCCTTCATTCACGTCCATGAAATAGACGGTATCAAAACCCAGATTTCTGGTCTCCAGGGATCCCATTATCTGGAACCCCTTCAAAGGAGTTCCCGGAAATGGCACCCTGATGCCTCTGACATAACTCTCCAGCATGCCAAAATAGCCGCTGATATCGGCAAAGGACTCATCTGCGATATCCGACAGACGGAGCTCTCCCAGTGCTCCTATCAAAGATTCGATGAATCTTGAGGTATATGGGTGCCGGTTGGCCGGGCTTTCCAGGGAAATGAGGGATATCAGTTCCAACAGATGCTCGCTGAACTCGCCTATGTTCGACAGGTCCTCAAACGACCTGAGCAGAACCTGATGTATTCTTCTCAGGTGTTGGGAAATCACCTTCTCGTCGATGGCTTTCACGCCCGCCCCGGATAATCTTCTGAATGTCTCTGAGATCATTTGCTCGTCGTTCTCGATCTCTTCGAGGCTGATGAACCGCCGTTGCTTTTTGCCCAGGACCTCCTCGACCGTGTGAAAGAGGATTCGGGTGGGGTAGCTGGCCTTATTAAGATAAAGGTTTTTGATGTAAGGGTGGAGTACCAGCCTCAGGTAATCAGGCAGAAAATAGCGCCCTTCTGTCCTGCTGTCCATGGTCCGGTCGAGGGTGGCCAGAAGCCCATAGATTGGTGTTCTGAAAAGCGGGAACCCCATCGAGATGTTCCAGTCTTTGCCCAACAGAGGTAGTGTGTGACGAACCACCGGGAAGAGTGTACCCGACTCCGGTAGCACCACAACCTGGCTGTCACGGTCTGAGCTCTGCCTGATAGTCTGGTTCAATCTCATTACCTGGCCGTGAGCATCGGGGGCTTTGTAGTAGTGGACTTCTGGATTCTTCCTCTTTCCCGTAACGCGCTTGAGGTCGAGATTCAATCCACGCAGCAGTTGGCTAATTTCGGGGCCATCCTGGAGAAGAAGAGTGGTACTGTCATATGTCAAAAGCGCCTGGAAAATCTTCTTCTCAGCCTTGGTCAAAGCAAAGAACCCGGCCAGCAGAATCCTGTGATAAGAGGACAAGTTCAAGCGCCCGCACTCCTGAGCCACCTTCTGGTATCGCATGGAACGGGTGGAACATCCCTTCGCCTCCAATTTCTCATAGAAGTTTTGGTACAGTCCGGCCAGATCTGCCAAGACCACCTGGATTCTGGGCGGAAGGCGCTCTTCGGCGAGAACCTGCATTCTGCCCAGCGCATCTGGTTCAATCTCCTCAATCTTCAATTCCTCGAAATCAGAGAGAAGCCTGTAGCCCCATGGCATGAATTCATCAAGCGGAAGGGCCTTCTTCGCTGTGCCTGGCATCCCTTTTCGTTGATGAAGCTTATAGAGCAAACCCACCCCATCCACATCCATAAGAGGTATATCGCTGTAGCCCAATTCGCGGTAGGTTTGCTCCACCCAATCATCTATGGAATAATATGCAGGAGCGGCAAACGCGGCACCTAGAGATTTGGCCAGCGCCTTTCGCAGGAAATGGCCAGGCCTTCGGCCGGGAAAAATTACCAGACACCGGCTCAAATTTCCCTTGGACGAAAGCAGTGTCTGCTCGGTCAGCCCAATCAGGTCGCCGCCCTTGTCTATCAGGATAGCCTCGTTCACTTTATCTCCTCCACCCTACTGCTATCCACATAAGCCACATATCCGTTCACCTTCCTATCGGGATAGATCTCACCAAGAACATGCATGTACTTCTTCAGTTGCTCTGAATAGTCTTTTAGCTCGCCTGTTTTGAAATCTATCACAGTCACCTCATCCTCATCGATTATTACCCTATCCATGCGGTATAGGTTTCCAGACTTATCAACATACTCCTTCTCGCGGAAAACGGTTCTGCCGGGCAGTGGTTCAAACCAACCTCTCACTTCAGAACAAGAGAGAAAACTCTCAATGTCGGATCTTATCTGCTCTGAATCGAATGGAGTCTGTGTAATTGCCGGGCATCTATCCATTATGTCAGTCATCTTTTTCCCCGATGGGCCTGAGAGAAATTCAATGGTCTCTAGTATCTTGTGATAAACTTCGCCCCTCTTTGCGTCTACCCAGCGGGTGTAGGACCAGCCCTCGTCTCGTCCCCATTCTTTGTCGGGCTCTGTGCCGTGCTTGAGCTTCACAGGTGTCGGAGAAGGAAGAGGCGGTTCATCTTGTTTTTCTTTCTCGGTCTTCTGCCCCAGCTCACGTTCTTTGAACAAGGTACCTAGTAAACCGTTCTCCTTGCTCAAGATCACCAAATTATAGAGTTCCCATTTCGCACGCGTGCACATCACGTAAAGGGTATTCAAATGCTGAATCTGATTATCGATTACGCGGCGTTCGTAGATCTTGGCCAGATCAGGACTCTTCTTCGCCAAGTCCTTCGTAATGTAGTGGACCCTGATCTTCTCTCCCTCCTTGTCATAGTAAGTTGAATTGCTGGGGGGACGAGATTCGTATATCATGTTGATGACTACCGGAAAACCCAGCCCTTTCGCCTTGTGAAAGGTCATAAGCCTGACGGCATCTGCGTACTCCGGGAGCTCCAGGTTGAAGAGTTCGGTCTTTTCGTCTGCGGTCTCTTCCAAGAAATCTTGAATACTGTTTTTGCCCTTGGATTCAAGGATGTTGACTGCCTCCAGGAGTTTGACAAGAGATCCAGACTCCTCGGGAAAGTTGTCAAAGATTCTGAAAGCCCTCAGTGCCATGGAGACAAGATCATAGAGCGGATAGTATCCGGTCTTTTGATACAGGTTTTCGAAGTATTCCTCCCACAGAGTATTGGATTCGGCATGTTTCCTGAAGGTCTGATACAGATAACCCCTGCCCGTGTTTCCCTTGTCCAAAATCATCTGGTGCAGTTCTTTGGAATCGAGTTTGATGCCGCGGCTGGCTGCCGCCCTGGCCATTACGTCGCCAAGTATGAAATTGGCAAAGGCCAGATCATCGACTGGTGATTCAAGGAATTTCAAGAGTTCAATGATCTCGCTTATGATTTTTCGTTTACGGATATCTAGCGAGCTGGAAGCGGAAGCACGTATGTTGGCCGTGATCAGCCAGTCGACGATCATCGCGAGTTCCCTATTCTTGGCCGCCAGGACCCCTATGTCCCGGTGGCGGTAGCCTCTGTTCAGGACATCGTTGATGATACCAAGCAATGCTTTTCTCTCAGGGGCAGTATCTGCCTCATCTTCTTCTTTTGCTCCCTTGACAAACCGCATTGTCCGGGCATAGCCCTTCCCTTTCATTTTGGGTGTCGGGTCCTGTACGAAATCGGTAAGCCCGGTCAAATCCCTCTGGAACTCCTTTTTCCCGAGCACATCTTTCAGGTTGTTTTTGAAAACCTCCTCCACGTATTGAAGAATCACTTCCCCGCTGCGGTAGTTTTTGCCCAGCGTATCTACCCAGGCAGAATTCCGGACGCTGGGTGGAAGCCATTGATAAGAGGAGATCTCTCCCTTGACCTCTTGCACCAGTCCCCTCATGATGCGGTAATCGGCCCTGCGGAACATATAGATAGCCTGCTTGAGGTCCCCGACTAGAAATAGCGAGCCATCCTTCGCAAGACTTTCGTACAGCAGCGGAGAAAGACTGGCCCACTGTACAGGATCCGTATCCTGAAATTCATCTATCAGAAAGTGGTAAAGCCTCTGGCCCAAGCCCAAGTATATTTCCGGAACGATCGCTTCATCTAGATATTGGTTGAGTATCTTGCTTATGTCGCTTATGTGATGGACCCCAGTTCGAAGTTTGACCGATTGCAGCATACTCTTGAACTCGCGATAGACCTCACCGTAAGCATGACAGCGAGACAAAGAGTCAAAGGTGGCTAACCTGCCAACCACCGGAATCAGGCCAAGCCATTCCTTCTCTGCACTCTCATACAGTTCCGTTTCATCTTCGGAACCCTTCCCCTTCCGAACCGGAACTGTGTGTTGGCTGTACGTTCTCCTCAAGATCTCACCGATATTTCCTCTCTTGAGGACGTTGTCAAACTTCTCCACATATTTCTCTTTTTTCGGCAGAGGCAAAGCTTTTACTGCCTCATAGATTTGGGAGATGGTTTCTCGGCATTGCTGGATTTCGTTTCTGCGGTCCTCAAAGACAAGATTACCGATCTCCTTGGATTCCACACCAAGGAACTCGCTGAATTTCTTTTCTAGTTCTAACTCGGGATTCCATATGAAGTTTGGTCGGGCCAACTGATTCAGCAAATCCAAGAACTGATCGATCATGGCCGTAATCTCCCGACTTCGCCCTGACCCAACCTGCCGCAACATTAGTGCTATTGAGTAGTGCTGAAGCTCGCCGTATGTCATGGTGATTTCAAAATCCGGTCGTAAGTCCAGCTCGAGTGCAGCAGATCTGGCCACTCGAGCCATGAAGCTGTCGATTGTCTGAATCTGGAAGTCGGAATATCTTTCGATGACCCTGCTAACATTGGCCTCGGCAAGAGACTGTAGTTCTTCAGGTGGGATGCCCAGTTGCTCCACGGTTTCTTCGAAGATCGCCACATGCTTACTTAGGGCCAGCTTTTTCAACTGTTCCAGAATGCGTTGTTTCATCTCCCTGGCCGCCTTTTTGGTAAAGGTGATGGCAAGGATGTTTGAGATGTCGTTGTGTGGGACCTTTCCCTCGGCGAGTATGAACCATACGTATCGCTTAGCCAGGGCCTCCGTTTTGCCTGAGCCAGCGGAGGCCTCAAGTAGGAGAAGATGGGGGAATTTGTGATGCTTGATTATTTCTTTTAGTGAATGTGGGATATTATTGCCCAACTATCTCTTCCGGCTTTGCCTGCTTTGAGGCAATCAGGTACGCAACCCTGTTGGTGATTACGCTCGTCTTCCCAGGGCCCGCGCCGGCTACAACAAGGAGCGGGCACTCGTCTAACTCTACTGCATCTCTCTGCTTGCTGTCCAGTTTTTCTATCATCTTTTTGCTTTTCAGGAGATGATGCTCTTTTGAATCGTGCACTCGATTGTGGACCTGGTGGGAATCGGGTGCCCTAGGACTCTGACTGGGCGTCTATCCCGGGTGCGGCGTGTACGCCGTTCCTCCCCGTGTCCTTCACATGATACATGGCCTTGTCAGCCTTGACCAGTAAGTCCCATGCCGTTTCGGCAGAGCCGGGATAGGTCGCAACTCCCAGGCTAATGGTGAGACTGTGGCTTACGTTCTTGTCCGTTAAGAAGGGCTTATCAGCAACCAGTTTTCTCAATTTCTCTGCCCACTCTAACGCCTCATCAAGACTTGTGTTCGGCATCATTATGATATACTCATCCCCGCCATATCTTGACGCGACATAGTCTTCTCTTAAGAGTTCCCTAATCCTATCGGCTAGCTCAATCAGGGCAGCAGCACCGAAATGATGACCATAGGTGTCGTTAATCTCCTTGAAGTAGTCGGCATCTAAGAATATCAAAGAGAGAGGATTGCCGCTTGTTTTGGCCAGTGCTTCAGCCTTCTGAAGAAACATCTGACAGTACCTGGAATTGTGCAGTTTGGTCAAGTCGTCAGTAACAGCGAGCACTCCGACTTTTTCATACAGTGTAATGTTCTGAATGGCTATGGAGAGCTGGCCGGCCAATTGCTCTATGGGCTGAATACTTTCCTGTGTGAAAGCTCCGAGAATCTCGCTGCCCATATCCATTGCGCCCAGGACTTTTCCTTCTTTCAGGAGAGGAACGACCAGTTCAGACTTGATATTTTCGATTCCTTTCAGGTATCGAGGTTGTTTTTCCACATCCTCTACGAGAATGGACCGTTTTCCGACCATCGACCATCCAATCAGACCGTCCACTCCCAGCCTGATCTTAGTTCTAGAGGGCGATATTTCACTCGATCCCGAGAATGCCTTCAGGACGACTTCATCTTTGGACGGTTCCTTCAGGAAGATGGCAATATAGCAGGAGTCAAGACTCATCTGTATGAGGTGGGCCGCCTTGTTAAGCATTTCCTCCAGGTCCAGAGTTGAGGCGATTGCCGCGCCTACCTCATACAAGAGAGAAAGTTCTTTCACCTTTTTCTTCGTCCGGTCGTAGAGCTCGGTGTTGTGGATGGCCACGGCGGCATGGTCCACAAGGGAAGATATCAATTCCAGGTCGTTCTCCGTGAAAGGATCCCCACCCAGCTTGTTTATGACTTCAACGACTCCGACCAGGGTTCCCTTTGAAATGAGAGGGACACAGAGGACTGATTTCGTTTTGAAGTCGGTGGCCTGATCGGCCTGTGAGAAGAATCTGGGGTCAGAACTGACGTCTTGGATGATCGCCGGTTTTCTCTGCCTGGCCACCCATCCTGCAATGCCCTGCCCCATCTGCAGTCTCATCTCCTTGATTTGTTGGCTTTTCTCCCCGGTTGTCGCCTCAAACACGAGTTCATTCGTTTCCCTATCCACAAGGGCGACCGACCACGCCTCCGCCTTCACGAGACTTGCAATCAGTTTCATCACGAGGCTCAACACTTCCCTGAGATTGAGCGAGGAGTTGAGAAGTTTCGCAATCTCATTGAAGGTGGACAGTTCCTTTATCTTGTCCACCAATCTGCTGACAGACTTCTCCTCTTCTTCCATAGTATCATTCCTTCTCGGGCAGTATCTCGTAAATGACCTTTATCTCTCCACCCTTTTCATCCAACAGTTCAGCAAACTTATTTATAGTGAGGTTCTCTTCTCTGACTGCGAGGTCCAGTTTGCCAACAAGCTTTTCGCCTGAGAGAAGCTGATACCCTATTCTTTCGATTGCAATGCCGAACTGGCTGAACCTGAAACCTTTTCTTTCTTCTTTCAGACGTGTCCACTTCATCACCTCATCCGTCAGAAACTTATCGCTCCTTTCCGGAGACACGAGTTCTGTTGTTCCCTCTTTCCGGTCCGTGGGTTCGAATCTCTCCACGTTGAGAAGGAAGTTGATGAGAGTGGCGCCGTCGCACAGAACGACAGAACGGCGAGGATCACGGGCCTTCGAGTAGAAGTTTGCGTCCCTTATGAGAACCCCGGTTATGTCCGGGTCTCCAAATGAGTTCATACCAAAAGAGAGGTCTCTTCCAGGTTTACCACTGGCTATTCCCACACCTATCTGGAAGATTCTCTGATATTGCGGGGGAAGGTTGGCATACGTCATGCCCTCATAGAATATGCTCCTTTCCGCGGTCTCTCTGAACCAGTTCGGGTACTTGGCGAAGTTGGTTTGGACGAACGTCTTTGCAGCGTCCACCATTTCCTGCGCACATTTTATGGCCTTCTCTGCTGCTCTGGCTGATGGGTTCAGCTCAGGGGCCTCATCGATCAGCGTGAACTGCCTTGAAGTTTTCTTTTCATTGTGGAGCGTCGTGTAGTTCAGGTCGTATATCTCTTTGGAGTTTCCTGAAAAGAACAGTATGCCTCCGTCGCCAGTATCTTTGAGGAAGAACGCCCCGTGCCTCTTGGCAGCTTTGAGCATAGCCACGTTGAATGTATTTCGGATTTCGCTCTCAATCTGTGCATTCTTGAGCCGCTTACCCATGAACGTCGATCCCCTGATGTCATATACCAGGACAGTAACCACCTCTGCGAAGTTCTCGACTATGGCTTCCCTCAGGTCCAAATTCTCCTGTATCTCTAGGAGCGGCTTATCCTTGGGTTCTGGCTCGGTTCGTTCGACCTGAATCCTGTAGAATTTGCGTCTGTAGTCAAGTTCCTCACCGATGTACTTGGCCTCGTCTGTGAGTGAGGTTCCTTCTATTGAAAGAGCGCTGCTCTCAGGTGGCCACACCTTGAAAAGGCTCAATATCTTCTTGCTCATGCAGAATGGTTCGATAAGGCCTTCTGATATTCTCAGGTAGCGTCTCAATAGCTCGTCCACGTCGAATCTTTTCGCTCCCAGTCTGCCGGGGCCAGAGGTTGAAAGCCCGAGCAGAAGTTCCTGCTCTTTTTCCAATAGCCGAGTCGACTCTCTTTTCCTCTTCACGATTTTCAAATTGTCCTTGTAGGATTTAACCTGTTCCCTTATGGTATCATTGAGTGCGTCTCTCTCTGTCTTGGAGAGAAGACCGAGGCCGTCACCGTGTTTTTGCTTGATCAGTTTAAGTTCTTCTGTGAATTTGGTGAAGGATATCCTGGCAGGTTGCTCGCCCCTGGAGATAAGGTCTTTGAGCTCTTTCGGATTGAGGGTTCTCAAGTCACGGGCGTTGTCGATTCCTTCCAGAAGGACAGCCTGTCTCCTCTTCAGTTCTCCTATGGACCAGAAGTTCCGGTTGAGAGCCTCTTCTAAGGTTTCAAGTTTCCTCTTGGTTTCGGTCGACAGCTTTGAGAAGCTTTCCTGCGAGGAGGAAAGTCTGGAAAGCGTTTCATTGAGCCCTTCAAGACCATGTACTAGCTCTGTTTTCAGCTTCTTTTCACCGTGCTTAAGCTTTGATTCAACCTCAGAAAGCTCCGGAATAGAGTCGCTGATAAGTTTTTCTGCCTTCTTTACCAGTATGCGGTGCAGCTTGACCAGCCCGGGGTCTGACACGGTGAAGGGAGGTCCTTCCAGAAGCTTCGCTATGTCCCTTCTAGCGGTCGGAGGTTTCCTCTCTGCCAGCTCGATCAGCTTTCGTTCGAATTCTGTACTGAGTGAAGAGACGAAGAACTTGTGGACGCTCTCGTAGAGCCCGGCGGGAAGGCCGTTCTCTCTGATGGTCGCTCTGAGGTCGTTCACCTGGATGTCCTCAAGGTTGCCCGGGAAGATTTGCGCTCGGGAGAATGTCTCAACTATGAGTGAGTCGTCAAAGCGGACCTCACTTGCAAGTTTGGAACGGAGATGATGGAAGAATCCGCTCAGTTCCTTGGATAGGCTGTAGACGACGTCGTCCCTGTACTGTTGTTGATGAGGCCTCAAGTCTGCAAGCCACTTTCTTAGAGAACTCTCCATTATTATCCTGGCAGTCGCCTCAAAGGCAATGTTGAGAGCCGCGTCCTGTGCCAGAGTCTCTCTGTAGCACTTGAGCATTGCTTCTCGGAATTTCTCGAAAGCGCTTGTCCACTTGTTTTCTGCATCATTGTCCGTGCTGACTGTCACTGTTTCATAAATGGCTTTGGCCAGAAGTGTGACCACTTCTTCGTTCATCCTCCGGAAGGTGTTGTCGGTCTGAACGTAGATTATCCCGATTTCTTTGTGCTTATCGAGAAGCTTGAGTGCGCCGACACTCAGCTTACGCCGGCGGGCAAACTCCTTCACATCGGCATGTGTCTTTTCATAGAAGTCCAGGCGGCCAAAGGCCTTCTTCATCCATCGAAGATAGTGGCTGGCTGCCTGCGCCTCATCTTCCATGGTGCGCGCAGTGACCATTCGAGATTCCATAGGGATTTCTCTCTTGTATTTCCGCCTATTATAGCAACGGGCTGCGCCCCGGTCAACCCATAACCCCCCATCCTTTGCGAATAACGAAGAACGAAAGCCCCCGACCCCCGCCATCCTTTCCCGAGACGTAAGATACAAGAGAACTATCAGCTCCTAAGCCCATCTGCGGGTTTCAATTCCTTCGTTCGGCACCCGAAGAACTGAACACAATCCACCAGCAAAAAGAGTTGCCTGCCCTCCGCGAAGTCCAACGCGAAGCCCGGCGGAGCTAGGGACAGCAGAGTCGGGAAGCTTAGAAAAGTGCAACCTGACGAAGCTATGAAAGGCGTAGTCAGGTGAAACCCGACGTAGCTAGAAAAAGCGAAGTCGGGCGAAGGGGGGAAGAATCTGCTTCTGGGTGATCCTTCGGCTGAGTCCAGGCTGAGTGAAGTTATGAGTAACCAAGCACCTCCCCTCGACTTCGCCCTTCGGGAGCCTCAGGGCCTCGCTCGGGATTAAGTCTTTGTAACGAAGTCACTGCGCTTCGCTTGTGACCGCTAACAAAGACTAAACAGGACGAAAAATACCCCGTGGAACGAGGCACCGTGAGACGCCGCAGGCAGGCCTCACGCCGTCAACAAACGGCGTGGGTCTTTTTCGTTTTCGGTGGCCCTATGGCCACCGAATTAGTGCTTTATCCATTAAAGTGATATCTGTAACAAAACGCTTCGCTTTTCCTGCTCAATTGGGCGCCAGGTTCTGGTTGTTCTGCTTTTAACTCCATGCAGTTCAAGTCATTACGCATCTCTCATCCGGGACGGCACAAATCTTGTTGTTATGAGAGAGAGTAACGCTGTAGAAAGCGGTAGAACCGAACCATGGCACTAAGAAAGTTGTAGTGGAGGCGTCTATGGACAGATCTCATTTTTCGGATTACGATACAGTAGCGCTTTGGTGGATGGCCCTCAGCGCTCAATCCACGTTACCGAAAGGAAAGAACCTGGAAGATCTATTCGAGAAGACCACAGATCCGTTTGATGAAGAAATGTATGAGGATGAAACTCTTGTTGGAACCGAAACTGGAACAAAAGAATCCTGAAGTAGTCACCGAGACGGGAAAACAATAGAACGAAAACTCTTCAATTGGTGTGACCACCTGCCCCCACTACATGTAGACCCATGGGTCGCGAGGCGCGTGGGTCTGCCATTTCGTTGCAACTGGAGCATCCACTCCTTGGGAATTGGCTGTACGCCATACGCAAAGTAAGCTGGAGATAACGAAATTCCCTCCTCTGCATCACCCGACACCCGAAACTGCGAAATTCCCATCACCCATACCCTGCCCCTTCGAAATTCGTAGTCTCCATTTTCGAAGGTGTAATGAAGGGTCGAGGGAATTTCTATTTTCGAAGGAGTGGCACCGGGTTGGGGGAATTTCGAAGGCGTGGGGAAGGGGTGAGAGGAATTTCCTAATTTCGTGTTCTTGGTTTGGATTTTCGGGCTCTGTGGTTTCCTGGCGTGGCCCGGGACTTCAGTTTTCCCTTGCAGCGTAGGGTAGTTTCGTACTATGATAAGGAACCGTAATCGTTCCCGGGGAGTCGGGAAAGGTGAAGGGATTACTGTACTCAACAAACGCCACGAAAAGATAGGGAGCGGGCCATGAAACTCTATGTTCGACTGTATGTATGTTTCACGCTTGTCTTGATGTTTATGCTGGGGCTTGCTGTGGAATCTAGAGCTTTTCGACCCTTTTTCCGGCCCGCCCGGCTTGACTACCCGGCTGGAGATAAACCGCAGTCTGTTTTTGGAGCGGACCTTGACGGTGACGGTGATATTGACCTTGCCCTGGCAGACTGTCTTGGGAACGGTGTCTCCATCCTACTCAACAACGGAAATGGGACCTTTGCGGGTGCGGTGAACTATGGGGCCGGAATTGGTGCGTGCGCTGTTTTTGGTTCTGACCTTGATGGCGATGGAGATACCGATCTTGCTGTGGCAAATGAATTGAGCGACGACGTTTCCATACTTCTCAACAACGGAGATGGGACCTTTGCACCTGCGGTCAACTATGGGGCCGGATTCCTCCCAAGCTCTGTTTTTGGAGCGGACCTTGACGGTGACGGTGATATTGACCTTGCCCTGACAAATGTGGGGAGCACCGATGTCTCTATACTTCTCAACAACGGAAATGGCACCTTTGCTGTGGCAGTGAGCTACGGGGCTGGAAATAGTCCGTACTCTGTTTTTGGTTCTGACCTTGACGGAGATGATGACACTGACCTTGCCGTGGCAAATGAATGGAGCGACGACGTTTCCATACTTCTCAACAACGGAGATGGGACCTTTGCTGCTGCAGTCAGCTACGGGGCTGGAGATGCCCCGAGCTCTGTTTTTGGAGCCAACCTTGACGGCGACGATGATGTCGATCTTGCCGTCACAAATGTGGGGAGTCACAATGTCTCCATCCTACTTAACAACGGAGATGGGACCTTTGCTGCTGCGGTCGACTATGAAGCCGGAATGGGTGCGTGCGCTGTTTTTGGTGCCGACCTTGACGGCGATGGAGACACCGATCTTGCTGTAGCAAATGAATTGAGCGGAGACGTTTACATACTTCGCAACAACGGAGACGCCACCTTCGCCCTTCTGGTGAGCTATGGGGTTGGGCAAGGTCCGTCTTCTGTTTTTGGCGCTCATCTGGATGCCGATGGTGATATTGACCTTGCCGTGGCAGATTATCATGGCGACGGTGTGTCAATCCTGCTCAACAATGGAGACGGCGCCTTTGCTGTTGCGGTGAACTATGGGGTTGGGAATGAGCCGATTTCTGTTTTTGGAGCTGACCTTGACGGAGACAATGATATCGACCTTGCCGTGGTTAACAATGTGGCCGACAATGTCTCCATCCTCCTGAACACCGGCAACGGCAGCTTTGCCCTTGCTGTCAACTATGCGGCTGGACATTGGCCGCATTCTGTTTTTGGAGCTGACCTTGACGGCGATAGTGATATTGACCTTGCGGTGGCGAATTCTGCTGTGGATAATGTCTCTATCCTCCGCAACAATGGAAATGGGACATTTGCTGCTGCGGTCAACTACAATGTTGGGGATTGGCCCAGGTCTGTTTTTGGAGCTGACCTTGACGGCGATAACGATGTAGACCTTGCCGTGGCAAATGAGGGGGCTGGTGTCTGCATTCTCCTCAACAATGGAGACGGCACCTTCGCTGTTGCCGCGATCTACTGGGTTGGGGTGACTCCGTACTCCGTTATTGGAGCTGACCTTGATGCAGATAATGATATCGACCTTGCGGTGGCGAATGAGGGGGCTGGTGTCTCTGTTCTTCTCAACAGTGGAGACGGCACCTTCACCCCTGCGGTGGAGTATTGGGCTGGAACTAGCTCACACTGTGTTTTTGGAGCTGACCTTGACGGCGATGGCGATGTGGACCTGGCCGTGGCAAATGAATTGAGCGGCGACGTTTCCATACTTCTCAACAACGGAGATGGGACCTTTGATGGTGCGCTCAACTATCCGGCGGGATTCCTCCCAAACTCTGTTTTTGGAGCTGACCTTGACGGCGATGGCGATGTGGACCTTGCGGTGACAAACTTTGAGAGGGGCAATGTCTGCATCCTGATCAACAGGGGAGATGGCACCTTTGTTGCGCGTCTGGAGAGCTACGGAGTTCGAAGTGGCCCGAGGTCTGTTTTTGGAGCGGATCTTGACCGGGATGGCGATACCGACCTTGCCGTTGCAAATAGGTGGAGCAACGATGTCTCCATTCTCTTCAACACGAGTCCTCCCACAGGGATTGAAGAGGACAGAGCTAATTACCGAATCCCAATTCCCAATTTCCGACTATTCCAGAACAGCCCCAACCCCTGCCGGGAATTCACAATCATCAATTACCAATTACCAGAACCCGCCCACACCACACTGAAAATCTATGATACTTCTGGTAGGATGCTGAAAACCTTAGCAGATGGGCAGATGGAATCTGGCCGCCACACCGTCCACTGGGATGGCACAGACGGCAGCGGAAACCTCGTGCCCAGTGGTGTCTACTTCTACCAGATGAAAGCGGGAGATTACACAGCCGCAAAAAAACTCCTCCTTCTGCGCTGAGAAAGCCACACGAACGCCAACAACAGAAATGTCATTGCGAAGGACGCAGTCCTGAAGCAATCTGGTACAAGCAGATCCTTCGGCGGAGTTTATGCTGAGCGTGGCGAAGTGCTCAGGATCTTCGACACTTTTATATTTTTGCTCTTCTCCAAATTAGTTGGCGGTAGTGCTTGGTAATGGGGTGCTACGTCCTTGTTTGCCATTGGGATTGGTCTACCGTACTCTTCTCTGCATCTGTTCTGATGTTGCGTCTGACTTTTCTCTTCCTCCATGTGATACCTG
>SOJN01000116.1 GCA_004376575.1 candidate division TA06 bacterium
AATCCCAATGGCAAACAAGGACATAGCACCCCATTGCCAAGCACTACCGCCAACTGAATTGGAGAAGAGCCAAACTTATAAACTTTTGGCCACGGACCACAGATTTCTGTAGGGGCGTATTGCAATACGCCCCTACTAAAGGCAGGCGCGCGACCCTTCGGCAGGCTCCGAATCTGCTTTTGTAATCGGTTCACCGGCACCCAATGAGGTTTGACCCCAAAGCAAAGGGGGCGGCTGGTAAGCCGCCCCTTTCGTACTTCGCTCTTCGTACTTCGTACTTCCTGAAGTTATCTCAGCAGCACCATTTTCTTGGTCGAAGTATAACCGGGCGTAACAATCTTATAGAAGTAGATTCCAGAACTCAATCTGCCCGCATCCCAAGCTGCCTCGTGAACACCCGCATTCTTGTTCCCGTCAACAAGGACCTCCACGAGCCTGCCGGTCGCATCGTAAACCAGAACTCTCACGTGAGCAGCTCCAGATAGTTCGTATCGTATTACCGTCCGCTTGGCAAAAGGATTTGGTACATTCTGAGCCAGCGAGAACCGATCCGGCCTCACCGACTTCGGGCCGTCTTCCTCCACCCCTACCAGGAGCATCTCTGCCGGCGCCGCCCAGTATCTTATGGGATTCAGAGTCACTGAACCCTCCGGTGCTGTGCCCACTGCACCACCAGCATCTTTGTCCTCTACAAAACAAATGTGTAGGGTGTCGTTTACCATCTCGGCCAGGGTTGCGTAGTCTTCAGAATCGCAGTTGCCTGCACTGCAGTCTTTGGACGAAGTATTGGACATGTTCACAGCCTTAGACCATGTGGCTCCTCCATCAGTTGAATATGATCCGAATATGTCGTAGTTCGGATAGCCCATGGCAGAGGTATCGCCCCACGGATTTCCTGCGAAGATGCAATACAGGTAACCTGTGGTTGTATCTATGCCAATTGAGGCATGGTCTGAGTGCATCCTCCAGGCACCAGCTGTATAGGTCGAGTGCCACCCTATTAGTGTGTCGAAGCACACAACGGTTCTACCAGTAGCTTTTGACCAATGTTCTATGTAAGACGCGTAATAGAAAGAGGTGTCGCCAACAACGTACCGAAGCGGATAAACGAGGTGGAGGCTGTCGTCGTTGTCATAAACACCGTTCACATCACAGTATGCCCTCGTAGTATCAGCCGGAATGAAGTTGGTAATATTGTTTTTTGCGGTCCAGTCCCAAGTCGCGCCGTAGTCGGTGGATTCTACGTAGTAGACGTCATTGTTTATCTGTCCGGTCGCCCAGCCAACGTTGTAGGTATATGCAATGCAGACCTTGCCTGACTGCCAGGACGTGGTCACATCGTAACTCAGGTCGTATAGAGTATCAAAAGAGGTCCAACTGTCCCAGTTCGTGCCGTCATCGGTAGACCTTGAGTAATACACAATATGGGAATCCCCCGGATTAGGTGCAATCTGGCTCGAAACAACATGAATGTTGTCCTGGGCGTCCACCGCTCCATGGGGCCAGATCACCGTCGTTGCTTCAAGCGGGGGCATCGTAATCGTGTCTATCAGAACCTGCTGAAAAGAGCCAAGCCTGGGAATAATGTCAACGGCACAGGCTGCGACAAAGTACATGCTCGGGGCGCCAGGCGGCATCCTAACATGATAGAAGGCTACTCCCCTTCCGTCTGAAAGAACGTCAAAAGTGATATAGCCCGACCTTATTGATTGCCCCGGGTCAATCTGTATACCGGAGGTGTCCGACCCTGCTGAAGGCCACCAGTCTGAATTGTTGTACTGGACATGCCTTATCACGTGGCCACTATCCCAGGCCTTTGTCCATACTGCCTGAGCGGCCTGGTCAACGTCTAACTGAATCATTCTATTGAGTGAGGAATTGTGTTGAGCATCATAGTATGTGTCACCAATTCTCTGACCTGGCGAAACGAGTGTTATCCCGCCTGCATACACCGGAGCACGGATCGGCTCATCACCTCTGAGCCTTGCGAAAACCTTCCTGTCCATGGTAACAGTCATCTTCCCCGAAGCGAACACGCACGCGGCCAATCCCACAACAACCAGGAACAAAACACACTTCTTCAACATCCGTTTGCCTCCCTTTTCTTGGGGCTACAAAGTTTCTCGAAAACCTTTTCTATCTCCAGCTCCTGCGCTTTCACCTCCTTTCAGCAGTCTCTAGAATGGCTTGTGCATCATTCATTCAACCAATCCAGAATATTCTTGATCGTGGTGGCCAAAGGCTCACCAGTCGATCCGTCTACTTCAATCCTGTACAGCGGAAAGGAAGCTGCTGCTGCTCTAAACTCCCCGCTTTCGTGCTCGAACTGAAACATGACTGGCCGACCTTCCATGGCCGAGTCGCCCGACACGGAGTGATATCCGTATAGAGCGTCCTTGGGGATATTCTTGATGAAGCATACCTGGACGTTGGGTATGCCCGGGTTGAAAATATTCTTTGCTGCATCCACCAAAAGAGTATCAAAACCGGCGAATTGCGGGAACGCACTGATGAAGTCATTGCCGGTTGTGGCCACCAATGAATCTACACCTAGGTGGCCATCCTGGAAGCCGCTCGTCAAACTTGACAGGGCCTGGTATCCACCTATTAACAGCCTACCCCCCACATCAAGATATTCCTCAAGGATCGAGGCCTCGGGTAGACTCGGCACGTTCCAGTCATCAGTGTGAAGAAGAACGATCCTGTATTGTCCAATAGTATCATGCGGAATAACGGCTGACTCGTCCGAATTGTCAATGCTCTCATAGCCACCCCAGCCAGCATTATCCAGGATAAGCGCATAGAAGCTGTCCACCATTGCGTCGCTAGGAAGAGAAGGGCTCGGATTGGAGAGCCGATCAGAGGTTTCATCGATAACTAGAAGCCGTTTACTCAAGGTCGGCACAGACACATAGATGGCCCTTGGGGCACAGCTTGAATCGATCGCCATGGCATCATCCATCGCCCTCAAGAAGAACGCGTGCCAGCCCGTTGTTCTCAGTGCAGGGTCATCGTTCCCCGTGAAATATTTCTCCCTCGCCTCATCCCATTCCGACCACGCACCACCATCCCATTTCCAAGAGAATTTGGGAAGGAATACCTCATCTGAGTCTTCTGTGCTCCACTTGAAATAAATGCCATACCACGTGGCAATCGTGTCTGAGATTACGAAGAGCGTCGTGGAATCTTCAGGACCTTCTTCGATAACCGTATTCACGGGAGGGATATTAGTAACACGAAACACCCTCCGCCCAATAGAGTCCGAGATCGTTACATCGGTGTCATTATCCATTGCTCTCACATAAAAGATATGGGTAAATTCAGTGTCCGGTAGGGGCGCGGCAAAAGCGATTGTGTCTTCGGTGCCCATCCCGGAGTCCACCCATAGAGTATTCCATGTGGAAGTATCATCAATAGCCCACTGATAGGCTATGATATATCCGTCGGGATCCGCACCGTACCAGTATACAATTGGAGCGTGGGGCAACTGCGAGCTGTCAGGGGGGACATTGACCAGATAGATGCGGGGCCACTGATTCTCAATGATTACATCGGGTGGAGGGGTAATCCTGCATCCAAACATGACGAACACAACCGAGACTACTCCAAGAACAAGAGCCGTAAGAATTGCTTTTCGCATTACTCTCCTCCCTCAATTAGAAGCTCATCCCCAGCGAGGCTCTATGCATCTGGGTAACGAATCCGAAATCACTGTAGCCATAATCAAAACCCAGACCTATGGAACCAACCTTGAACTTGAAGCCCACTCCTGCTGACCAGGTTTCGGCATCATAGTTGAACTTGTAGCCAGCTCTCAAGAAGAGCATGTCACTGAACGAATATTCACCGCCGACGATGGCCTGCTCTTCATTGTGATTCGGGTGGCTTCCCTCAAAATCCACAACAAGCCTGTGAGGAAGCTCATCATAGGGCACCGCAGAAATGCCAACCTTGAAGTTCATGGGCAGAGGAAAACTTTCCCTTATGTATTCCATGTCAGGGCCGAAGTTTGAGATGCACATCCCTATTTTCAGGCTCTTATACTGTGTATCGTATAAGGTGCCAACATCTCCAGCGATCGTCATCAGCTCTTCCCGCTCAGCAAAGCTTCTTATGACTTTTAGATTGATGCCGGTTGAGAACTTCTCAGTCAGTCTCTTGCTGTAGGTGATCTGACCCGCGTAGTCCGTATAGGTGAAGTATCTACCCGTCCAGTTTCCCTCGGCTCCTCCCTTAGTCGGAACCGTCTCCTTCATTGCGTCCATCCACAGAACAGTCGCGCTCACGCCTATCACGCCCATCAGTGGAGAGATAGGATGCACATATGCGAGGTAGTCATGTTTTATGTCCGCTGGATAGTTGGTATGTGTGGCCACAAACTGCTTGCTGTTCAGCCATGCCACCCCGGCAGGGTTGTAGTACAGGGCAGAGGCATCGTTAGCGATGGCGACAAAAGCACCTCCCATACCCGCCACTCGCGCACTGGGTGCTATGTCCAGAAACACCATGCCTGCTGTTCCCACTTTCGACTGACCCAGCACCGAAATGGGAAGACATAACAAGACCAATGTGATAACGAATGTTCTCCTCATACCGTCCCCCTTAATATTTCAGATCTATGATGTAAGATCTAACATCAAAAACTCAGTACCTGAGAATCCCTTTCGTTCGCCCTCCTACCACCATCACGAAAATCGAAAATAGAAGATCGAAAATCGAAAATTCAACGTTCTCCGTACGTCGACATTCTCACATCTAGATTGCTTCGCTAGCCCTGAGCCTGTCGAAGGGTCACGCGACGCTCTCCCTCGACTTCTCTCGGGATTAAACATACCCCGTTCGCAGTTTGCAAGTTTCATTTACTTGAGTATAAGGAATTTCCCCACCTGTGTTCTACCGTTGGGTTCTTCCACACTGAACAGATAAAGACCAGAAACAATCGCCTCCACGTCTCTGCTGATTAGATTCCATGACTCCGCACTCGCAGCCCTGCCACTCGCCATATTGGCGGACGCATGGTGCTTAAGTGTCCTCACCAGGTCACCATTAAGACTGTAAATCCTGATTGTGCACTCAGGAGGAAGATTTATGAAATCTATCCGCCGGGTGTGTTCGCTCCAGCCTGCCCCTTCCCAGTCCTCCCACTTCATACCTGCGTAGTCCTCGTCTATCCTGTAAGGATTGGGGACAACCTGGACCTTGTTCTTGCCAACAAACTGCCCGGGCTCGGGAGAAGGGGTGACTCTTTTGTAATTTGACAGCGGAGATGTTTCTAAAGAAGCCAGGACATCTCCGTACCCGGGTGGATAGCCCTTGTCAAATGCTGTCACAGCGTAGAACCTGGGATAGTAGTTGAGCATCGGTCCATCAACGTACACGTATGTCGTCTCACCACCCTCTACTTCAATTGAGTCCGGCATCCCTCTGTTCCAGAACAGAGGTATTGTCCCGCTGGTGTCAAAGTCAATCCTGTCAAACTCAGCAAGGAGCGTGAATTCTCCCAGGCGGCCAGTTTCACTCCTGTACACCCTGTAACCTTCGAAATAGTCTGTATCATAGGGTGCAGGGATGAATTTATTTTCGTAAACTTCAGAATGCTTGCCCCACCTGATGATCACTTTTTGATCCTCAGTCTCTAGTGTCATCATTGGAGAAGGCGGTGGAGGAGGTCCTTCGAAGTCCGGCGCACCGTCGCCAGAAATGTAGAGTGTCTCGCTGCCTGTAATCGTAAAGTCACCGGCATATCCATTGCTGTCCGTGTCAACGCCCGGATTGTCATACACTGTGTATGCCCAGCTTGCGTTTATGGCCAGGTCATCAAAGCTCCACTCACACCACGGGTTGCCGTTATGAAAATGCTCTCCACCAATGTATGCGAGAATCATCACCAGGGTATCTCCAGCGGGCAGATCATTGGGACCAAAGGAGAGAAGATAGCGCGTGTCGTTTATGCTGTCGATTCCTGCAGGATATACAAGAGAATTACAGACCTGGTCAGGATCGAAGTAGCCATTACTCATTATTCTGTACTTCGCGTTGTCTCCCATGGGCGTCCCATCTACATCATCTGGGTCTTCAGTGTGGTACGGACCCCAGTCTAGATTATCATCAGAATCAGAAAACCACCAGTTGAAGGATATCTGTTCTGGCGGAGGATACACTACTCTCGTCCCCGTGACACCATTCGCTGGGCCTACGTCACCACAAGAGGCCTCTGGGTGGATTCCATCATCGTCTGCAAGCCAGGCTACTGTTATATAGTCTGCAGGAGATTGATACTTGGGTGTGCCTGCGACATCCGTCGAATCATAGCTCTGCGTCTGCTCATTCCAGAGGTAAAGCGTGGTTCCAGGAGCCCATAGCGTATCAGACTCGTCTCTCCACACTCTAAACCCGGTTATGTCATCCTGAGCTGACGCCTGCCTGCACGGATAGTAGTCCGTCACGGGAGTAACATCGCCGTCTATGTAAAGCGCAATATAGATATCTCTTATGGTCTTTCCATCTCCCCGAATATTCTCAATCCAGAATTTCATCAATATGAAATCCTGAGCGTAGTCATACGACCAGGAGTAGGTCTGCTGTGTGACCTTTATGCCCATAGGTTGGTGGTCTGGTGGAACGTAGGGGCTGCCCACTGTATCGGTATAGACAGCAATCAGATCCTCCTCGCTTATCGCAGGGCCGTACTTCAAAAATAGTGGGTCGCTGCTGTCGGCCGGGTCCCAGTAGAATTGAGATGCGGGGTTAATCGATCTCTCCATTATGGTATCATTGTCAGTGTTTCCGGGAAACATCTCATTCTCGTGCAACCACCCATCTGCCCCAACTGAAACGAGCGTATCATCATCGATCACTCCACCTATCCACAGCGCGCCCTGAAACAGATAGTCCTGGTGGGAGTTTGCAGGAAACTCGCAAGACCATTCATACGGTTCATATTCTCCCGCATTCCCGAAGAAACCCCAGTTGCTCAGTACAAGCCTTATGTTCCCCCACATGTGCGATCTGACCTCAGTCTTCGGGTTCTGGAGGATATTTCCGCGCCTAGCGGGTTCTCCATCAGCCATTGCTCCCCAGGCAGAGCTGCTAAACAAGACAGCCAGCCCCAGGGCAAACAATAGCACAAACAACCGCCTGCTCATATCTTCCTCCATCTTTGGTGTGCTCAACCCTCTTTGAGAATGAAATTGACCGGGAAGCTCACCCAGACTCTTACAGGTTTGTCCCTCTGTTTTGCCGGTCTGAACCTCCACTGCCTAGCGGCTGTTATCGCAGACTGGTCAAGAGCCGGATGAAGTGACTTTAAGAGCTGGACGTCAAGCACGGTTCCATCGGTATCCACAAGAAGCTTGAGAACAACCATCCCCTCTATGCCCGCCTTCTTGGCGATATCAGGATACTTCGGCTTAAACCAGTACTTCGGCTCCGGGGGGGTGTCATAGGGTACAAACTCCGGCGTTTCTATCTCGGGTGCAGGAGGCTTTTTCGCAAAAGGGTCGAAGTCAGTTTTTTCTATGGTCTCTTCAGCTTCCTCGTCGCTCTCGGCAGCTACCGGCAGCTTTGGCTTGGCCACAGGAGGAGGTTCTACGATGTCCTTCAGCTGTTCAGGAAGAGTCTCTATTCTAACGGCCATTTCTGTTCTCGGTTTATATGGATGAGGCGTATATTCAGGAGCAGCAATGAACCCCACGAGGTGAAAAAGTAGTGCCAGAAGCAGGGCAAGTTTCAGATAGTCTGAATACGTTTCCTTCAAGTCACTCGTTTTCCTTGCCATTATTCATCCACCTTTTTTCTTCTTAGCACCAAGTGAAACTTTTAACGCACCGGCATCCTTGAGCTCATCAAAAACGTCTGCCATCACGCCGTAGCTTGCGTTCTGGTCTGTGAGCATGGAAACAATGATGTTGGGGTTCACCATAAGCTTCTGCGACATAGGCCAGCTAATTGAGCCCAGGGGAGTGTCCATATCATCTATTGAAATCATCTCCTCGTCGTTGATCCAGATATGTACTATGTTCTTTCTAGGAAGCTTCTGCACAGCAGTGGCCCTTGGCAATTCGATCAGCAGACCTATTTCAACTCTAAACACTGTTGTCACCATAAAAAAGATTATGAGAAGAAATGCAATGTCGGCCATTGAACATGTTGGTATTTCTGCTTTTGCCTTTTGACGCTTTCCCAGTCTCATCTCTAATCACCTTTTGGACTTGGGGGCAGGAGCAAAACTTATTCTCTCAGCCTTCGCCAGTTTTAGCTTATCAAAAACCTGAATCATTCTCCCGTACCTGCACTCCCTGGCAGTTTTGAGTGATACGACCAGACTGTCATTCTCCGCAAGCTTCTGCTCTATCAAGGCCTGCACATCGTCAAGCGGGACTGGCTCTCCGCTGATCTTGATGATGCCGTCCTTGTTGACGAGCACGGTCAGTATGTTTTGTTTCTTGATCTTCACCTCTTCACCGGGCTCAGGCAAGACCATGGTCAGGCCGGCTTCGGTGGCGAATATGGTTGTTGTCATGAAAAAGATTATCAGCAGGAACGCTATGTCAGCCATAGATGCAGTCGGAATGACCGCTTCCGCTCTTGCCCTCTTTCTCAGTTCCAACTCAACCTCCAGTTCTTGTCAAGAACCTCGGCCTACAATCATTCCACCAGATCGCTTATCAACTCGTTGGCAGCCACCTCCATGTTCCTTGTATAGGTGTTTATCCTCGACGTGAAGTAAACATGGAAAGCGACCACCGGTGCCGCAATTGCCAACCCGGTTGCAGTAGTTATCAGCGCTTCTGATATTCCCCGGGCCACCAATGTGGGTTCGACCTCTCCCGCAATTGCTATAGCGTCGAATGCCCTTATCATTCCTGCCACGGTACCCAAAAAGCCAAGAATTGGAGCAATCGTTGATACGCCGGCAAGAACCAGCATCCCTCTGTCGAGAAAAGCAAGTTCAGTGGAACCAGACAGACTGACGGCGTCCTCTATCTCTCTCCTTATGTCAGCCCTGCGCCTTCCATAATCTCCAGCAGGGTTCGCTCCCTCAGAAGATGCACTCAGTTGTTGGTGCTTCTTCAGGGCCACGGCCAGAATTCTGGCTATGGGGCTGCGGCTTTTGTCGCAAACTTCAAGCGCCTGCTCATAGCCCCCAGACTTGTAGGCGTATTTGATCGCAGCGACGAGCACGTTGGGATTGGTTGCTGCAAGAACGTAGGAAACCAGCCTTTCAATGATGAAGACTAGACCGATTATCCCACATGCCAGCAACGGGTACATGACAGGGCCACCCTTTAGAAAAAGATCAACCACCTCTTTGCCTCCTTTCGCTCTGGTATCCTAGCGGGCGCTACCAGTTTACGCTCAATCCAACTCTAATGTTTCTCCTGGGACCCCAGTTAGTTGGATTCCTCTCTATTTCTCTGCCATCCCCTTCAGGAGTTCCGGTATCCGTATGGA
>SOJN01000117.1 GCA_004376575.1 candidate division TA06 bacterium
TTACACGAGTCCCTATCCGGAATAGGGCGAAACAGCACTTCCTGCCTATGTTTCCCCGGTAGTCTGCCTGACAGCAGAAACTGAAGAAGACAACACGCAGGAACGCAATCTTGAGGTCACAATTTGTGACCTCAAGTTGAACACAGTAACATGGACGATTTACATATGGGAGCCCGGAAAAGCACATCCTTGATTCCTGCTGAGCGGATAGAGCGGTCTATTTTGCTCATCCGTGGCGAGAAGGTGATGTTGGATGCAGACCTGGCAATCCTGTACGGTGTTTCGACAAAGGCTCTGAATCAAGCTGTAAAGAGGAACCGCGATCGCTTTCCCCCAGACTTCATGTTCCGGCTCACCAACGGAGAAAAGAAGAGGGTGGTCACAAACTGTGACCACCTCCAGAGCCTCAAGTTCTCGGCTGCCTTGCCGCACGCCTTCACCGAGCAAGGCGTGGCCATGCTCTCAACGGTACTGCACAGCAAACGGGCTGTTCAGGTCAATATCGAAATCATGAGAGCCTTTGTTCGTCTCAGGCAGATGATAGCATCGCATGCGGAGCTGGCCCGCAAACTTAACGCTCTAGAAAACAAATACGATACCCAGTTTAAGGTTGTCTTCGACGCCATCCGCCAACTCATGATTCCCCCTGAGCTGAAGCGCAAACCTATCGGCTTTTCTGGGAAGAAGAAAAAGTAGTCTCAGGAAGCCCCCCCCAATAACGCCATCCTCCCCCTTTGTCAAGGGGGAGGAATAAAAGGAGAGGGTATCGCTAGGTGTGCGAGGCCAGCCGAAGCGCCAGCTTTTGTAGGGGCGCGGTCGCCGCGCCCTTAGCACGCAAAAAAAGAGCGTGTCATTGCGAGGAGCGTTAGCGACGAAGCAATCTCCGGCAAGGTCTTTAATTTCCCAATTTCATGTTTTTGAATCTCCGATTTTCGTTTTTCGATTTCAGCTCTACGTTCTAACTTCTACGATTTCAGATGGAAGTGCCCCTGCCCTGGATCCTCATTATGCTGCCTTCCTTCAAATATCTCTGGAATGTCTCTTCAGTATGCTTTGGCAACAGTGTTTTTGTGATCCCCGCTCCCTTCAACAGCATTTCGAACGAGATCCCTCTGTCACCAAATCCCAGAACACCGAGAGCCACGGCAGGCGCATGATCACAGGTGCAGAAGTGCAGCTCCTCGTTTGCACTCACAACGCAAAGTGCCTCTTTCTCACCCTGATGGATTTCTGCCTTTAGCACAGGGTCAAACCGTTCCGCGAACTCCCTCAATTCGTCTGCTGTTACAGAAAGCTCCTTGAACTTCTTGTCCACATCCTTCGTAAGATCGATAGGGTGTTTATGACCCACTTCGTCCTCGTGAAAATACACTTCTTGACGGAGAATAATCGAAGATATGAAGATCTTGTACTTCGAGAGAATCTCGTCCCAAACCCCAAACCCATGCAAGTCTATGATGACATCAGCATCAAGTAGCACCAAACTCGGTCGAGTAGTCCTCTTCTTCGTCAAATCCGCGTCTCCTCATGAACGAACTGACTTCACTAAAAGGCACATCTAAGTATTCCGCAAGCTTCGCTTTTGAAAGCTTGCCCAACTGGAATGCCTTAATGGCCAAGGTCACATACCGCTTGGACAGGTAGGGTCTCTCCGTGTCCCAGTCCGACCTCCGCCGCTTCCGATCCGTGTCTTTGATCTCTCCCTCTTCGAGAGCCCTTTGAACCTTCTGTCTCCTCAATACCCGGAGATTGGCCAATCTCCAGAGCAAAGCCTCGGTGGATACTCCGAAGTCACGCGCCATCTCGACAGCATCCAAGTAGGAGATCTTCTTGTTCTGCACCCGCTTCGAGAATTCGGCTTTCATCTCGCGTTCCGGCAGGAGAAGCACGGAGGCGAACGCATCCGCCCACTTCTCTACTGGCGGTTTTCCCGCTTCCGAAAAATGCGCTTTTGGAGAAATCAGGTCCCAGGTGAGGATGTGGAAAAGTTCGTGAGCCAGGTCGTAGTTGCGCCTCCAAGGCGCATCACTCGAATTGATAAGGATTGCTTTCCCGAAGCCATCCACGGTTGAAGCACCGGAGCCTGCATCACCCATCTCAAGAAATATGACCTTCACACCAGCATGCGACTCAAGGACCTCGACAAGAGATAGTGCGGGGCTTCCACCGAGATTAAGAAGACGCCGGTAGTCTTCAGCGAGCCGGGTTGAATACTCAAGAGGGTCTTTGAGTAACTGCGCCTTACTCGGCACTGAGAGGGCCAACTCGGGCTCACTGTCTTCTTCTTCGGTGAGTTCCAGCAGCCGTTGGTATCTCTTGCACAGTTCCAAGAATCTCCTCTTGAGAAGCGGATTCTCTTTTGCTCCGGGCTCCTTCCTCCATAAGACTAGAGGTTCTGTCTGAGGAGTCCGGTAGAAATGCTCAGGGCTGCGGCCGTAGATCTTCGCAAGCTTGAACAGCTCCCAAGCCTTCACTTCTCTTGAGCCGTTCTCTATGTAACTAAGGGTCTGATAGTTCGAAAAGCCCATTTCTTTTGCCACGTCGGTTTTCGAAAGCCCCAATGACTCTCTTTCCTTTTTGAGCCTTTTCGCCAAACCGCGGCTCTTTTTCATCTCATCTCTCCTTT
>SOJN01000118.1 GCA_004376575.1 candidate division TA06 bacterium
AAAACAAGCCACAAATGTGAAACGAATCGAGGGATAATCCCTCTTCGATCACAGAAAGAGCCCCGGATATCCGTAACACGCGATTCCGGGGCTCTTTCATTTCCCAATTTCGTAATACAGAAAGAAAAGTGTCATTGCGAGACTCGCGAAGCGAGTCGAAGCAATCTGATTCAATCTAACACAAGCAGATCCGGAGTTTATCCTGAGAGAATCGAAGGGACTTTGCCAGACTTCGTCTGGCTTCGCTCAGGACGAAATATCGCTCATCCCGCCTGCGGCGGGCTGGGCCTATTTCGTTTCCCAATTTCGTCTCACCCCGGCCCTTGTTTTGTTGTAAGAAAAAGCAGATTCTCCTCCGTCGGCTTGCGCCGACGAAGGACAACACCAGCAACCGAAAACAATTCCCGCCCCACTTGTCATTGCGAGACCCGCGGAGCGGGTCGAAGCAATCTCCGGAGAGGTCTTTCTTGTGACTTCTCCCCCAACTCCTGGTTGCAGGCAGGGCGGCAGGGTATTTGTCCTTCGACTACGCTCCATCGACTTCACTCGGGGCACTCAGGACAGGCTCGGAAGCCTCGGCCTTTGTCTGTTGCTTTTGGGCGTCTTGGGTATTACACTGACATATCTACGGCCAGATCTGGACTAGCCTTCAGACATTCTATTATCTTCGGCCCCCTCTTCTCTCCTTTTTTCTAGGCGGGCGAGCATCGTCGACCTTCAAGGTTTGTCCTTTGAAATCAGAACCATCCAATGCTTCTTTCGCTTTTTCAGCTTCGGATTGACTGGACATTTCAACAAATCCAAACCCTCTACCTTCAATCACATTGACTTGCGTGACTTCACCATGAGCGGAGAATAATTCCTCCAGTTCTTTGCTGGTCACAGAATAGTCAAAATTCCCCACATAAAGCTTGGTGCCTGGCATTCCGGCCTCCTTCTTCTCTCTCTGGCCACGAATCTTTGCTTCGGCGGTAGACACAACATATCAATTCTAGCCTCAATCACAAGGTGTGATTGATTACTTCCACCACCTCCTTTACAGTCTGCCATCCACTTCATCGAAGCCAAAAGTGGCCTGGGCCTTTTGGATTCCTCGGTCGGCTTGCGCCGACGAAGCACGAAATATGCCTCATCAGATATCAAGAAAGAATTCAGCAGGTCCTTCGGCTATCGCTCAGGACCTCCGGCGTTCTACGTTCAAAGTGGGGCGAGCAAAACCCGCCGCGAAGTCCCACAAAGCCACGGAGGGCGAAGTGGGGAAGTCAAGAGAGGCGAAGCCCGTCGTAGCTACCTGAGCGTAGACTGGCGAAGGCGGGTGAGCGAGGGGACTTGAACCCCCAACCACTGGAGCCACAGTCCAGTGCTCTAACCAGTTGAGCTACGCCCACCACGTGATTACTACCTAACTTGTATACAGTGAGGAAGTTAACAGAAAGAGGGCGGCTTGTCAAGCTCAACGCCCACGGACACCGTGACCCAAAAACCTGAAATTCCCCACCCGTTCCCCCTGACCCCGCCCGAAATTCCGAAAATAAACTACAGAACCCACCCCTGCCGCCACCCAGAACAGAATATGTCATTGCGAGACTCGCGGAGCGAGTCGAAGCAATCTCCGGCAAGGTCTTTCATTTCCCCAATTTCCGAATTTCTTGGTTTCCCAGTTGCTCAATTTCTGGTAGAGTGTAGGCGGTTGTGGCCGATTTTCGATCTTCGAATTTCGATTTTCGTGTTTTGGGCTTCTCGGAATGGAGGCAAACGATGAAACGCTGGGCGTCAATCACAATAACCCTCGTGGCTGTGCTGGCCGTTCTTGCGGGTTGCGCTAAGGAACCGGAGCACGTGAAAATCGGATACCTCCCAACACCTGCTGACATCTTGTTCTTCGTCGCGATCAAAGAAGGCTGTTTCAAAAAGCAAGCCCTGGAAGTCACCCCAGTCAAGTTTGGAACTGCCAACGAAGCAATGAATGCGTTGGTGCGCGGTGAGGTTGATCTCCTGGCGCACATTGGTTTCACTACTATCTTTGCGCTTGAACAGAAGACCCCGGGGCTGCTGAGAATCTTCCTTCCGGCAGGTGAGGGGGAAGGGCACGTAGTAAGCCAGATCATCGTTAGAAAAGACGCAGGCATCGAATCCGTTGATGACTTGAAGGGGCGCAAAATAGGATGCTCCCACGGGATCACTAATCTGAAGTGGCTTGGGCTGATGCTCAAAAAGATGGGATTTGATCCGCAGAAAGACGTTACGATCGTTCAGGTCGGCAGATCTATGCTCATCCAGGGGCTGGCCAGGCACGAGTACGATGCTCTCTATGCCATGGAACCACGTACGACCAAGGCAATAGAACAGGGGATAGGAATCTCGCTACTCGATAATCCCCGTAGCAAATATATCATGGATCCCTTCCTCTCGGGATCGCTCGTTATGCCGGCGAAGCTAGTCAAGGAAGAGCCCGAGAAAGCGAAGAGAATCTATGTAGCGTTTGAGAGAGCCTCTCGATTTCTCCGCAAAAACCCTGACAAAGCGAAGGAGCTGCTTCCGAAGTATACTGGTCTAAGTTATAGACTCCTACAACGAATTCACGTTCAGGCTATCTACGAGCCCACCGATGAGATAATCGACCTGATACAGAAGGAGGCGGACCTTCTCCATGAGTTCAGACTCCTCTTGGGCAAAGTAGACGTGAAACCCATGATCCTCACCCGCAACCACCTGCGCTAACCGGAGACTCAAAGACGAAATCACGAACGACATTTTCTGTAGGGGCGCGGTCGCCGCGCCCTGAGCATGCTTTTACTGGAGAAAGCACACAGGCTGGCCAAATCTGTTGCCTAGTACACACCAGCCTTTCGACTGGTGCATTTCTCTAGTGGTCTCCAGACTACTTCCTGGTCCCCTTCTGTCCCGCGTCCAGGCGCCGGAAGGTGGGCTGGAGGCCGGGCTTGCCCCGATAATTCCCGGGCATCGTCATCTCCACCTCATAGGACCCGTCCAGCTTGTCCACGATCTTGACCACCTTGCCCTGCTTGACGTCAAGCTTCAACAGGTCCCCATGGCCTGGGCCCACATGGTTCCCGAAATGATCCTTCGGCGTAACAATCAGCTTTACGTAGGTCTGCTTGTCCACCGGGCGGTATTCACGCCTGACCACACTCAATAAGCTTTTCTGTGGCTGAATCTTGGGCCTCACGTGCACGGTGAAGACCTTTTCCCGGTTCAATACTGAAACCTTCCCCTTCTGACGCGCGCTGGCCACGAAATGGAAGGTGTAGAGGCCATCGTACCGGGTCTGCTTGAAGATCGCCGTGTACTTGCCATCGCCCGGAATCTCATCGCCGGCCTTGCCCTCGTCGTTAAGCACAACCGTCGCCATCTTGGTGGGTACTTTCATCTTCTTCTGGGCCATAATTTGATATTTCTTTTCCACGGCTGAAACCAGTACATCCTTCTCCACGATCGCCCGACTCTTAGGAATCCGCACCCGCGCCTTCGACGTGAATGTGCCCAAACCTATGGCCGGCCGCTCCACCTTCACCACGACCCGGCCATGCTTCAGAGCCCGCTTCTGCTGTGACAGGTTCGCCACCAGGCGTAAGCTGTTGCCAGTCAGGAAGTGTAACCCCTGGACCTGGAAAAAGGCCGACACTGCCGTGTTCTTCTCCAGTGCCATCATGCTGTAGTGGATCACGCTTGGGGCCGGCGTGCCCGGCGCGGAGGCCGTGAGCGTCAGTGTCCATTGCCCGGGCGCCGGTGATGCTTTGGAGGAAACCTGGTAGCGCACGTGTGTCTTGACCACGTCCGCCGCCACGGCCTGGCCGGCTGGGTTCTTCAAGGTGAACTCGATCTTACCGTTTGTCTCATTCCACACCACTACAAAGGTCACCCGTTCAGCTCCTGGGTTGACCGGGACTGCGTGCGTCTTGGTTTGGCCTACGTTAATCACCGCCACTGGGTCCATATTGAATTCCATACCCTGAGTCTCGGCTAGGACCTGCAGGAAGAACTTCTCCAGTTCGAACTCGTCCAGATCCTTGGCAAGAGAGGCGGGCGGATGGTTCAGAATGTCGGCCAGGGCATCCAACTTATCCTCATCGATTTGTGTCTCATCGCCTATTCCCAGCGCGTAGCCGTCCACTCTGTTATCCACTAAGGCCTGGGTCACGTTCGTGTCGTGCATCCGGGGATTTATATTCTCCTTGCCGTCCGTAAGCACCACTATCACACGGTACTGGTCATCCACTGGAATCCCAGCCACGTCAAAGCCTTGGGCCTCCATGGCCTTCAGGATGCCACCGCCGATAGAAGTGGAACCGTAATTCGGCCGGTTTACCGAAAACGAGGCCACAATCTTGTCTCGCTTGTTCTCTTCCAGAAGCTCCAGCGTAGTATTGGTAGTGGTATTGACGTCATAGTAGGCTGTATTATCGTAATAGACCAAGCCTACTTTTGTCTGGTCTGGCGGATCGTTGGCCAGCCAGGTATCCAGGAACAGGGTGGTTGCATCCGCAGCCCGGTCGTATTTCGGATCTGCAGAGGGAACTGCCATGCTGCCTGAGCGGTCAAATACAATGATCGAGTGGATGGGCTTCTCACCGCAGACCAAGCCGGCGTCCACCACGAAATTGTCCGTCTCGCCCGAGGCCGGCTCGTAGATGCCATTGCCATTCTGGTCCTCACAGCCGTCATTAAAAGTGTCACCATCATTGTCTGGGTCGTTCTCTTTGCGCACTCCATCCGTATCGAAGTCTGCGTCCCGTTTAACATAAACATCCGCAAATTGGTATACGTACTCGTAAATATCTTCTTTGTCATTCACGCCGTCATTGTCCGAGTCTGTATCAAAGCGGCCCGTGTTGAAACGGACCTGCTCGTCAAAGTCCATGACCCCGTCATTGTCCGAATCCTGCCAAATGCTGGGCTCATCCTCGCGGGCATTGGGCGCGTTCACCGGGCCGACCCAAGTCCCCTTGGCTGCTTCTGCACCCGAATCCCAGGTCGTATAGGTTTCCCAGCGCGGACCGCTGCCAGGGTCCAGAATATGGACCCATTCTTCGCCATCATCCTCTACTCGATAACCGTTCATCGCGCGAAGATGACCAGGTCGACGGGTCATAATCGGACGACTGGCATCCAGCCAGCCTTTTAGATCACTAAAGCTGGGATTAGGCGTATCGATAAAATCAGTAATCGTTTCATCCAGAGCCCATTCCAGAGCTGCTGTTTCTTCAGCGGAATAGCCCATCCCATCACCATGGGCTAGATCCCATTCGGGAATGCCATCTCCGACACCTGCCCGCTCTTCCTGGGTGAAATATGAAATTCGGTCCTGACTCAGCTCCTGACCATAAAAAGTCACCATCATAGCGATCGATGCCCGTACGCAGTTCATAAAGCCGTGATCCACGCCATTCACCGGCGGTGCATCCGGGTGAATATTGTCCCAGTGTTTTACAGTAGTGCCATCCAGATGCGAAGGACAGCCGTCCAGACAAAGCAGATTCGTATCCTTTCTTTGGCGTCGATATAGCATGTCAGTTAGGATCACTTCCTCCACAATGGCCCCGTCCTCATAGGTGCCATCCTCGCTGGCTCCCATGCGTTTGCTGTTAACCTTCATGGTTCTGCTCCAGGCGCTCGCGCGGCCTTCAGCGTCAATAATCTTGACGCGATAGTAATACGTACCTTCAGGCAGAACTGTTTTGGGCTTATAGTACGTCTGGGTCAGCATCACATCTTCAACCATATCCTGGAACGATTCGTCCCGGGCAATTTGGAATCTAAACTTCCTGGCATTCTTGTAGCCGGTCCAGGCCACGGCGATATCCTCACTTCGTACGGTTGCGTTGTCCGTAAGCGTAAACATGCCTACCCCGGGAATGCGATTGTCCGCACCCGGTGTGCGCTCGTCTCCGTAAAATACAACCCAGTCTGAAAGATGCCGGCCTACGCTGCCTGGATAGCGGCCAATAGTGAAATCTTTGGCTTGAGCCAGCATAGTGGGGTCGTAATCACCGAATGTATTGACCTGTTTGACGAACCACCGCTTATTCCATATCCGATGCCGCTCCAGGGTCAAGCTCTTCTGCGAACCCGGCGCACCCCAGGACACAAAGTCGACTAATTCTTCCTGTCCCTGCTTGTTCATCTTATATACGGCGATCTGGCCTGACTTGCGTTTGATAGCGCTTTTCAGTTTCGGACCAGGATGTAGGACCGCCTTCTTTTCTCTGAAATCATAAATGTCCGCTCGTCTATCTTTGTCGTCTAATCTAATGACAACGTAGCTCTGGGGCGGCACGGGAGCTAGCTTATCGGGAAGAACGTAGCGGTAGGTATCATTAATGACCAGAACCAAGCGGGAAGCATCGACCTCCTGTTTAAGGGGATTGTATAGTTCGATCCAAGGGTATTCCTTATCTGTGGTTTGGGGCGAAATTTCCGTGATGAGGGGTGCGTAAGGCGGGACAGGCTTTGGCCTCTTCGGCGCGCGTACACAGCCGAGCCCAATTGCTAAACTGCCAACAACCAAGGTAATACACAGAGTCTTACAAGGCTTGTGAATCCGCAACATGTCGACCTCCCCAATTGTCAAGTTAAGGTGCCGCGCAGCATAAAACCTGCGCTGATTGTTCCTGAAAAGCTGCATAGCTAGGTGAAACTCAACATGTTTCTGTCCGTGGTGTTTCATGTGGATCTATATAAACCACCTCCTTGGGGTTTCCGGCTTCCCGTGTCATGGGAGTCACTATGTCTGCCCTCAACTATGCCTTTGCAAAGGCAGCAGAATTCTACAACGCCACATTGGCCATCGGAGCCTGAATCATCATTGATATGAATCTCTGGAGAATACGACTATCCGCCTGATTTTGGCAACGGATACTGCCACCTCTCCACCCCCGGCAGACTTGTATCACACATATATGACACTGAGAGATTCCTGTCAAGGAGAAAATGCCAGGGTCAAGTGCTCTCAGAACTTAGGTGTGCTCCAATGTTGCACATATGTCTGACAGGAGTAGGCTGGAAAAGCCCGCCGAAGTCACCTGGACGTACTCGGGCGTAGCCAGTCGTAGCTGAAAAAGATTCACACTGTCAGTAGACAGGGTAGGATATTTTTCATCCTGAGGGAACCCGAAGGATCCCCTCAATGCCTGTCCCACATACCCACATTGAGCGAAGGCGGGCGAAGCCCGACGAAGCAATCTCCCGCAAGTTCTTTAATTTCCCAATTTCATCGTTTCAAGTGTTGGGCTTTGAAGCCCAACTCTTATAACC
>SOJN01000119.1 GCA_004376575.1 candidate division TA06 bacterium
CGCTTAAAGCTTTTCACTCTCAAACTAGGCACTAGTTGAACATTTGAACCACTGTGCCCTTGAAACCTGGGCTTTTACCCGATTCCTGCAACTGCCGAAAACTCTTCTACTGTTTTCAGGGAAGGCTGAGGGCCAAAGATGCTGACCAGAATGACGGCAATCAGACTGAAGAAGAATCCCGGTACCAGTTCATAAATTGCATTCTTCAGCACAGGTATGTTGTACCAGATAACTATCGTTACAGCCCCGACTATCATTCCCGCGAGCACTCCCCACTTAGTTGTTCTTTTCCACCTGAGAGAGAGTATGAGGGGTGGCCCGAATGACGCCGCCAAGCCTCCCCACGCATAGAGAACAAGCCAGTAGACTGCACGTTCAGCCTTTATGCCCAGAAGAAAGGCCACGATGCCTATGGCCACTGTTGAGAGTCTTCCTATAAAGAGCAGCCTCTCTTGCGACGCCTTCTTGTTCACGATCTTTCCATAGAAATCCCCAGCAACAGAGGTGGCTGCTATCAAGAGTTGTGAGTCCACTGTGGACATCATGGCTGCGGTTGCTGCGGCAATTATTACTCCCACCAGCCACGGCGGTAGTATGGCCATAGCAAGTGAAGTGGTCGCGGTTTCCGGGTCATCAAGTGCTCCCAGGACAGAAAGACCCACTATCCCCACCATGATTGCACCCAGCAACGCGAAGAACACCCAGACCATGGCCACCCATGCCGCAACGCTCATTTTTGAGCCTTTTCTCAGTGCCATGTAGCGCGTGACGATATGCGGCTGTCCTGCATACCCCAAGCCGATTGCAAGACCCCCTATGATGACCCCCAGAAACATTGCAAGTCCAGTCGATCCACCACCCCAGGTTAGCGTTCCCGGATTTGCGTTAGCCATACCCCTGATTAGAGAAGGTATCCCACCTATCTTCACAATTCCCACAACAGAGAGAAGAGAGAGTCCCGATAGCATTATGAGAGCCTGGAAGAAGTCTGTCCATGCCTCAGCCAGGAAACCACCTGCCATTGTGTAGAATATGATGAATCCAAGCGCAATTCCCATCCCCTGAACCTTGCTCAGAGTGAAGCTCGCCGATAGGATCTTCCCTGCTCCCACGCACTGAGCAGAAACGTACAGAGTGAAGAAAAAACTATTAGAATCATTCCGACGACTCTCAAAAGATGAGTAGAGTCGTTGAATCTCGACTCAAAGTAGTCGGGCAGAGTTATTGCTGAGAACCGGATGCTGAATTTCCTCAGCCTTTCGGCTATGACCACCCAGTTTGCAAGGCTTCCCAAAAAACACCCTATAAAAACCCACACAGCTCCCAGACCTATCTTGAAGGCAAGACCCGGCAACCCTACAAGCAGCCAGGTGGACATATCCGTGGACTTCTCACTCAAAGCAATGACCCAGGAACCAAGTTTTCGTCCCCCCAGGCCGAAATCCTCAAGAGTTTTTGTAAATCTTGCGGCGACCACACCGGCCACAACCATGCCAACAAGATAGACGAGAAACGCAACAAGAGAAGGGTTCATCCATCCCCCTTCTTGTCATGGGAACGAACAGACTGCACTCTTGGCCGTACCTTTGGCTTGAACTTCAGTGACTTCGTTATCAAGCATTCATTCACTGCCCTTTCCATTGCTTCTTCTGCTTTTCTCACGTCTTCTTCCGTTTCTACCACCACCGTGGGCATTATGTCAACATCGTTGAATTGGAAAACCCAGTTTTTCATGCTGGCTTTCCCCACAGCCTGGCTCTCATAGGAGACGAGATTGCCTCCGCTCTTTTCGAATATTGAAAGAAAAGTTGTCAGAATACAAACCTCCACAGAGGATACGAACAGATGTTCTGGTGTCCAGTACCCAGGATCTCCTCCAAACTCAGGCGGACAAGCTACTTCTATACTGTGTTTTTCTTCTGAAGACAGCCTGCCCTTGTGCCCACCTGTCCACTTTGTACTGGATTTGTATTCATATATTCTCGGTTCCACGTTTCCCTCGACTAGGCCATGGCCGGTTCTTTTTCTTCAAGAATCGCTATCCGTTTCACTTTCCATGTTCCCCTGCTGAACCAGGCTCCGAGAATGGCAGATTCAATTCCGTATGATATTACCATGGCCCACCAGATTCCGGTGACACCCATCCCGTAGACCTCTGAAAGATAATAGCCCAACCCAACCAGCACCGCAAGCTTGGTCAGACCTGCGTACATAGGCGGCAGCGTATATCCTGACCCGCGAAATGCGCCAGTCATACTCACTGTCAAACCGATGAAGAAGAGATACAGAGATGCGATCTTGATGTATTCCATACCTGTCTGGATTACATCTATGTGCGGAGTGAATATTCCGACCAGGGTTCTGGCATTGAAGAAGAAGGCAAGCCCTAGAACGATCATAATCGCTGAGCAGACCCCCATCGATTGGAAAGCTATCTTCTCCACCCTCCTCTTCTTCTTCGCTCCGAGATTCTGTCCCACCAGCGTAGTGGTAGCAATCCCGATCCCCACAACCGGAAGACTTGCTATCTGAAGGACCCTTATCCCTATTCCCAGAGCCGCAAGCGCCTCTGCGCCAAATCTGGCTACAAGTCTGAAAACGGCCAGCCCGCTGAGGGCCATGAGGCCATACGAGATACCCAGTGGTACGCCGATGGCAAGGAGGCTCCCTGCCACTCTTCCGTCAAGCGGCCAGGCTTCTTTCATCCTCAGCTTCAGACCCGATTTGCCCCCCAGCAGAATCACGAAACCGAATATCAGGCCAACGAACTTGGCTATCATAGTAGCATAGGCGGCTCCCTGGACCCCCATACGCGGGAACGGACCTATGCCCAGTATCATGAACGGATCCAGAACCATGTTTAGGATCGTGGAGACGAGCATAATCATCATCGGTGTTTTCATGTCGCCGGCACCCCGGAACGCAAAATTGATGCTGAAGGTGAGAAGCTGGAAACCAAATCCAATGGAGACAATTCTCAGATACTGAGTCCCCATGTCCAGCACCTCTTTCTGCGCGCCCAGAATCCTCATAATCGGATGCGAGAATGTGACTCCCGCGAATGCAACTCCCACTGCCATTATCGCTGAAAGAAAAACCGACTGACCAAGTATATGCTCAACCTTCTCGTACTGCTTTGCCCCATATGCACGGGCTATTAAAGCAACCGTCCCACCGCCCAGAGTTTGACCAATGGCCAGTATAATGAAGAAAACGACACCGGCGAGGGAAACCGCGGCGATGGCAGAGGATCCAACCCTTCCAACCCAGAATATGTCAACTAAATTGTAGCTAGTATGCATGGCCATGGCGAGCACAACCGGCCATGAAAGAAGAAACATGTGTTTTACCAGGCTACCCTTTGTGATGTCCGGCTGTTGTGTATCTAAGGTTGGAGTCATATCATGCATATCCACAAGCCCTCATTATTGACTCCCATATATGCCATAACTCGCAGCTTAATACAAGGACGAAGGACTGACGACCTTTGTCCTTTCAGAAAACGAAATAGGCCCAGCCCGGCGGCGGCGGGATGGGGGATATTTCGTCCTGAGCGACGTGCTGAGCATCGTCGAAGCACGAAGTCGAAGGATCTGCTTGTGCCAGATTGCTTCGCTATCGCTCGCGATGACACTCCCTTCTTCTATTGTTGCGAGTCCGACGCCAAGTCCCACGCGAAGCCCGGCGGAGCTAGGGACAGCAGAGTCGGGGAGCCACGGAGGGTGAAGTGGGGTAGCTAGGAAGAGCGAAGGCGGGCGATGCAATCTCAGCGTAAAGACCACCAACCTGAAACCAACGGTTTTGCACTTTGCACTTCGTACCTCCTACTTACCTGCGCAGTTGATGCCTGGTGGAGTTGGTGTCGCACCACCTTGCATAGGCCCGCTTTTCTGTGTATGATGTCAGTCCGGCAGGTTCAAAACTGGAGGACAAAATGAAATACAGGAAACTGGGTAACACCGACATCGAGGTTCCCGTTGTGATTTTTGGAGCATGGGCAATCGGCGGCTGGTACTGGGGAGGGGCCGACGACAAGGTCTCCACCGCAGCCATTGAGAAGGCGCTTGATGTCGGCATGAACTGCTTTGATACAGCTCCTGGATATGGCAATGGGCACAGCGAGAAGGTCCTCGGAAAAGCGCTAAAAGGAAAGCGTAATGAGGCTGTCATCGCTACAAAATGCGGACTGAGATGGGATAACAGCGAAGGACACTTCTTCTTCGAGGCCACTGATTCATCCGGTAACGTCCGCAGGATATACAGAAACCTCTCCAGGGATTCCATTATATACGAATGCGAACAGAGCCTCAAACGTCTTGAAACAGATGTCATCGATCTATACCAGTGCCACTGGCCAGATGAGACAACGCCACTCGAAGAAACGATGGAGGCTCTCATCAAGCTAAGGAAGGAGGGGAAGATCCGGGCAATAGGAGTGAGCAACTTCACAACCGAAATGATGGAAGAGTGCCTGAAGTTTGGCGACATTGCGAGCGATCAGCCCAAGTACAACCTTCTCCGCAGAGACATCGAGAAAGATGTACTCCCGTTTTGCAGAGAACATAACATAGGTGTCATATCATACGGTCCAATAGCACAGGGCCTCCTCACCGGCAAGGTGACCGTGGACCGCAAGTTTCACAAGGATGACCTGAGGGAGAAATTTCAGGTTTGGTTCAAGCCTGTTAACAGAAAGCGTGTCGTTGATATCCTGCCAAACATGAAGCCAGTCGCTGACAAATATGGTGTGACGTTAGCTCAACTTGCCATCAACTGGGTCATTGGAGAACCGGGTATCACGAGTGCGATAGCCGGCGCAAGAAACCCGGAGCAGGTTGCTGAAAATGCAAAGGCAGGTGATTTTGAACTGAGCCAGGAGGATAGAGCCCTGCTCAGGAAGGAGTTTGAGGCACTCGGACCGCCGCTGGAGTAATTCAGTCTTTTATCTCTATGAGCACACCATCCAGGCCCTTAATAAAATAGACTGGATGGTCTTCCCGCCAAACCTCTATCACTTCCGCGCCTTTGGCTTTTGCCTGAGCACAAAATCCTTTTTTGTCGCCAACTGATAGCGAGAAATGATTAATCCCAGATTTAGTCCGGCCAGCGGCATCGAATATCTCCACTCTGACCTCACTCCCACCATACACTTGGATCTTGCATGGCTCTTCAGTTCCAAAAATAGCCCGCATTATCTCTGCCGGCGCCTCGTATTCTCTCTCCTTCTCGAGACCCAATACGTTCCTGCAGAATTCTCCTGCCGCCCCAATGTTCGGCGTCCATATTCCGATGTGGTGCACTTTCATGTTCTGCTCCTTCTTCAGGGCTTCCCCCTCTTTGCGAAATCCCCAACGGGCTCAATATGAATAGTGATGTCTTCAATCTCTGGAAATTTCTCCAACACATTCTTCTTCACTTCCTCGGCAATTCTGTGCCCCTCTTCCACTGTAACTGAGCCCAACACCTCAACGTGAGCTTCTGCCAGAATTTTTGAACCCAGGTATCGAGCTCTGATCTCATGGACAGATATTATTCCATCTGTGGATCTCATGACCTGTTCCAAAGCCTCCTGAACCTCAATGGGGGGAGCGGTATCTATCAACTGCATGAGAGATGGACGAGCTATTCTATATGCAGCATAGATTATAAATATGGAAACAACTATGGCCGCAAGGCTGTCAATGAACCACCAGGCGGGGATCACGATAGCAGCCAGCACGGCGAGTGCCACCGGAATAGAAGATAACGCGTCGGATCGATGATGCCAGGCATTTGCCACCACTGCCAGGCTCTTCATCCCCGTCCCCACCCTTTTCGTCCATCGGAAGAGAACCTCTTTGGCAACAATGGCGGCGATTGCCGCATAGAGAGCAACCAGCCCTGGCACCGATTCGTGTCTGCGCCAAACATCAGTAGATGCCCTGTAAGTAATAAGAATTCCAGCACCGAAAAGCAGCAATGCCAGAACAAGTGTAGTCAAGGTTTCTATGCGTTCATGCCCGTATGGGTGATCCCTATCCTTTGGCTTCGCCCAGAACAGGAGGCCAATCAGAATCATCAGATCTGAGATCATGTCAGAACCGCTGTGGACTCCATCAGCAACCACAGCATCACTTCGGCCAATGATTCCAGCAGAGATCTTGGCCGCAATCAGGACAAGATTGACGAAAAGACCTACCAGCGTGACCCTTCTCGTTTCTCGCTTTCTTTTCTCTGCTGTGTCCATCGGTCTGTCAAGCCATAAGCTCAGGCCAACAGTTTATCCTGGCCGCTGCTCACTTTCCCCTTTCATATGAACTGTTCTGATGGGAAATGGAATCTCGATACCTTCTTTCATGTAGCGTTCGTGCAATCTTTTTATGAACTCGTGTTTGACGAGATACTGATCGGTGTACTCATTGGCCCGCAATATCACCGAGAAGTTAATGCTGGAATCACCAAAAGTATGGTACCGGATAAACGGCTCGTGTCCTGCTACGCCGCCTTTCACTTCTTTCATGACCTCTTTGGCCACATCTATGGTTACCCTTTCGACCTCCTTCAGGTCACTGTCATAACTGATCCCAACCTGAATGAGCACTGACATCTGTTTTTGAGGCTGATAGTAGTTGGTTACTATGGTGGAAGCCAGCTTGGAATTGGGAACTATGATCATATTGTTGGGCAGGGCCCTGATGGTTGTGTTCCTCCATGTCACATCCGTAACATACCCCTTCTCCCCTGAATCCAGCTCTACGTAGTCCCCTGGCTTGACCTGTCTTGAAGCAATTACAAAGATACCAGAAAAGAGATTGGCTAACGTATCCTGAAGAGCAAGAGCAACGGCAAGTCCGCCAATTCCAAAAGCGGTGAGCATGGGGGTAATGGAAATGCCCAAGGACTGAAGTATGATCAGTATGCCCACAGCAAATATGAGAACCTTGGTGAAAATGGTGAGTATCGATGTCGACGGTAAAGCGCCTTCTGCTGTCTGGGAATACAGATTAAGGAGACCAACCGCCACCTTCGCGAATACTGCTGTTCCTGAAAGTATGACCAGGATGAGCAGAACCTTCTGAACGGTACCGAGCACGGTCGCGCTCATAGGCACATTGAGAACTGCTCCATAAACCCCTGCAAGGGTAAACCAAAGAATGACCACACCACCAAAAGCTGAGATCAATATCTCGTCGCCTCCCCATTTTGTCCGCGCGGCAATTCTTCTTAATCTGTCCCAGATCAATTTCTGCACTACCAGTCCGACCAAAAAGCCGCCCAATATAAAAGCCAGCGGCAGAATCACCTGCATTGGTAGATTCATTCTCCCCTCCTTCGTACACAAGGTGTTTCTTCTGCAATTTTTGTGAAAAAACTTTACATCCCTGCGGCCTATTGGCTATGATAATACAGGATAGCTAATCTGTTGTCGAGACAAACTGAGACAAGAGTTAGCTGCCCGCAAACATAAAGACCTTGGGAGGAGGAAACATGGAGCAGAAGGGGGTTATATTCACAAGAAGAGCTTCAGACCCTGACCAGCCAAACTTAACAGCCCGGGGAAAGCCACTCACTTCCCTGCCTCAGGACCCATCAACATCCTCTGAAGGCTGGAATTTGATTTGATGAATGCAGTAATACGCTGAAGCAATACAGACAACGATCAGTATCAGACCCACCACTAGCTTGGGTATGCTGTCCAAGAACCATAGTTCCACATTGCCTGGGAGGAGCATTTTTGCCTGAGGAATGATTTCAGATTTTCCGAAATAATCTACGGTCTTGGGTGTGCCGCCAAAATACTCATCTATGGCTCCTATTTGGGGCGGAAGCAATACAGCTATTAATTGAATGATAACTCCAGCTGTCAGCAGTGCATAAGTTAGAACCTTCTTCCATTTCACTCCATTGATGAAGAGACAGACAGGCAACAACAAGAATGGTATAATGGGCACAAGAAAACGCGGTCCCCAGGATGCAGGGGAACTCCAGAAACTGAACTTGCTATAGAAGGCTAGATAGGCAAAGATTATTCCCAATAAGAGCACCGCTTCAACTCTGTACCTCTGAATAAACTTTTTTGCACCAAAAAGACCAAGAACCAGTGGTGGTGAAAAGACAAAGATGCTTTTGTTCAAACCGACAAGCATAGCAGGCAAGCTGATATAAGGTTTGCCTCTGAAGCTGAACCTCAAAAATGCCTGATGTTTGGCCCCCATGTTCAGAGGTGAACCAAAACGATACCAGTTCCAGCCCATCTGTAGAAGAAAGAACAACGCAAATGAGGAAACTAACAGTCCTACCGCACCTGGGATCCTTTTCTTTTCTCGCCAGTGGATCAGAACCAAATACAGTATGAACCAAGGGACAGAGATGATGCTGACATATCGGGTTATGAAGGAATATCCAAGCAGAGCTCCGGCGAATAACAAGAATTTCGGCTTCGAATGCTTCTTGTATAAGAAAACACAGTAGAAAGCACTGAATAGACACAGGGTCACAATGGGCTGCGTCCAGAAGGTACTCGAGTAGGGCCAGAGAATTGTGCCTATCCCCAAAAGAGCAGACGCGAAGAAGGCACTCCCAACCCCACCCTCTATTCTCAGACAGAAGTTGAAGAAAATCAGAAGGGTAAGCGCCATTACAAACGGATTGACCAGAGCTGTAAAGAAAGCCGAAGGCAATTTTCTCAAGTAGAGGAGATTCAGTTTCGGTGCGGACTCCCCTATTTTTGACTCATATGCACTAACATCGACTGCTCTTTCTATGATGTTACCGACCAGAGCGAAGGGAAGGGCCGCAATGGAAAGCCCATCGCCCAACGTCAGGTAGAGCTTACCGTCTCTCCCCTCGGCCATGAAAACTCTTAACCACCTCTGTTTGGCAAAGTCATATTTTCCTTCGGGCATAGTGAGACGGCCCCTCTTGATAATGTTCTGGATTCTCTCATAGTGAAAAACATTGTCTCCTGTGCATATCCCTTTCAGCGTTAGGACGTAGAGTGTAAGAAACAACAGGAACAAAGCGATCTGGTATTTTCTGTTTGGATATGCTGACATGTGCACCCTGTGATTCATAAATTTGACAGCGTGTTGGTGAGATGTACAAACTCCTCCACAGAAAGTGTTTCAGCTCTTCTCGTCAGGTCAATTCCGGAAGTCTTCTCCAGTGCAGACATCTTCTCAGCTTCAAGTTTCAGATACGAAGCGAGCGAATTCCTCAGCATCTTTCTTCGCTGTGAGAAACCACCTCTCACCACCCTCTGGAATAGTCCTTCATCAGAAGCCACGAAGGGCGGCTCATCAAACATGGTAAGTTTGATGGTTGATGAGTTCACTTTGGGTCTTGGGAAGAAGGACTGACTACCTATGTTGAACAAGGGTTCTCTTCCTGCCCAATAAGCCACCATCACCGTGAGAATACCGTATTCAGAACTACTAGGCGAAGCCAGAATTCTACTGGCCACCTCTTCCTGCACGGTGAGTACGGCCGTCTCAATCGAATGCCGAAGTGATAGCATCTTCGATACGGCCGGTTTACTTATGCTGTACGGAAGGTTGGAGACTACTCTGAACCTCCCTCCGTAGCAGGAAAGTTCTTCAATATCCAGGCCGAGGAAGTCTGCATTTATCAGGACGAAGTTGGGCGCCTCCTCGAACCTCTTGCTCAGGAACTTGCACAGCCTCTTGTCAACCTCGATGCCGACTACCAATTCTGCTCTTTCGAGAAGATACGCTGTCAGTATTCCCAGCCCTGAGCCAATCTCCACCACAGTTTGAGAGTCAACCCCTGAAGCATCAACAATCTTCTTGGCCACGTTTTCATCAACCAAGAAGTTCTGGCCGGTGCTTCTCCTTGGTTGGATTGAGCAAAGCTTCAGAATCCTTTTGACTTCTTGTACGGTCATTTGAATAGCACTATGCTTCGAAGAGCCTGAAAAATGTCCTTGCGTTGCGGCGGGATACTGCGGCAGAATCCTCAAGGCTTATGCCCAGCACCGCAGCAAGCTTCTCGCAGATTATCCTCAGGTTTGCAGGTTCATTCCTCCCCTTCTTTGGTCTTGGTGTCAGGTAAGGACAGTCTGTCTCTATGAGTATGTCCTGCCTGGGAGCCAATTCTGCAATTGATACAAGGCGGGAACTCCCATAAGTTAGAGAACCACCAAACCCCAGTTTGAACCCAAGCTTCAGAAAGGCGTCCGCCTGTTCGACGGAGCCAGAGAAACAGTGCATCACTCCATCTCCGCGCCCCCACTCTTTCAGGATTTCAATGGCATCTGCGTGAGCTTCTCTCACGTGGATGATAACCGGAAGGCCCACACTTTTCGCCACTTCCAGCTGTTCAATGAATGCCTTCTTCTGTACATCTCTCGGTGATAGATCCCTGTAGTATTCGAGGCCCATCTCACCAACGGCAACTACCCTCTCATGGTCGGCCATCTCCTCTATCTGCTTGGCTGCGCTCTTGTTCAATGTTGATGCGTCATGCGGGTGAACACCCACTGCCGCATACATGAAGTCGTACTCTTCGGCAAGCTTGATCGCTTCCCTGCTCGACTCCAGGTCGTAACCCACATTGATAATCTCAGAAATCCCTGAGTCCAGGGCATTCTCAATCACCTTGTCCCTGTCCTTTCGGAACTGTTCGTGCTGTAGATGTGCGTGCGTATCTAGAAACAACATTTTCTTGTCAGTGGACTTTGGTTCCTGCCCCTATCTTTCTGTCGGGCACAAGTAATACCACATTGTCGCCTTCCTCGGCCGCGAGAAGCATACCATGGGATTCGACACCCCTTATCGTGGCTGGCTTGAGGTTCACGATGACCACTATGTCCTTGTTTTTTAGGTCATCGACGGAATACCACTGGGCTATACCGGCAACGATCTGCCTGGTCTCCCCGCCAATGTCGACTTTCATCTTTATGAGATTTTTCGCCCCCTCTACTTTCTCCACCTCAACCACATGAGCCACCCTCAAGTCCATACGACTGAACTCATCAATCGTTACCTGTTCCACCTTCTCCCCTCCCTTTCCAAGTTTATTTCTTTCCAGTTCAATTGTCTTGTCATCGACCTTTGGAAAAAGTATTTCCAGCTTTCCAATGGTCATACCGGACTCTATCCGCGAACTGTCGTCCCAGCCCTGTCTTCTTAAACCGAGCATCCTTCGTATCTTTTCTGATGTGAAGGGCATGAAAGGCTCTGCCAGCAGGCCCAGGGTCTCTACAGCCTTTGCGCAAACATACATCGTAGCTGCGCAGTCCTTGTTGTTGGTAATTCTCGTCGCCCAGGGCTGCTTGGAGTCAAAGTACCGGTTTGCATCCTTTGCCAGATTCATAACGCGCTGAAGCGCTCTTTTGGCTTCAAACCTCTCCAGCAGGTCACCAACGTGCTTCTTCTCGCTGTCCAGCCTGTTAAGAAACTTCTCTTCTTCTCCTGAGATGGCACTAGCTTCTGGAATTCTGGAAGAGAAGTACTTCTCTATGAATGCGAAAGAACGGTTAACAAAATTCCCAAATATGTCGGCGAGCTCATTGTTGTTTCTCCGCTGGAAGTCGGCCCAGGTGAAATCTGAATCTCTGGTTTCTGGCGCGTTTGCGGCAAGACAGTACCTCAGCGGGTCTGGCTCAAAGTTCTCTAGATACTCAGGCAGCCACACTGCCCAGTCCCTGCTCGTAGAAATCTTATCGCCTTCTATGTTCAAAAACTCATTCGCCGGCACTTCAGTTGGGAGTATGAAATCGGAGTAGGCCATCAACATGGCTGGCCACACAATGGCGTGGAATACAATATTGTCCTTCCCAATGAAGTGAACCAGTTTTGTACCTTCATCGCACCAGTACTTCTTCCACAGATCTGGCTCACCTCTCCTTCTGGCCCACTCTATGGTGGAAGAGATATATCCTACAGGGGCATCAAACCAGACATAGAGGACCTTTCCCTTTGCGTTCTCTAGAGGAACCGGCACTCCCCAGGACAGATCGCGGGTGATAGCCCTGTCTTCCAACCCCTCACTGAACCAACCCTCGCAGAATCTCCTGACATTATCCTTCCAGTGCTTCTTAGTTGCTATCCAAGTTTCTAGCCTGTCCTGGAGTTCGCCCAATTTGAAAAACCAGTGTTTTGTTTCCTTTGCCTGTGGAGTGTTCCCGCATGTGGCGCACCTTGGATTTATGAGCACTGAGGGCTCCAGCCACTTTCCACAAATCTCGCAAGCGTCCCCTCTTGCCTCCTCAAAGTGGCAGTAGGGACACTCACCGTTAACGTATCTGTCCGCGAGAAATCTCTTGCAGTGGGTACAGTAAAACTGGGTAATGGTTTTCTCTACAATGTATCCCTTCTTGAGGATTTTTGAGAAGAAATCCTGTGCAACCTCATAATGTAGGGGAAGAGTAGTCCTGCTGAAGTTATCAAAAGAGATACCAAGCTTAGCAAAGCTCTCCTTAATGTTCACATAATAACGGTCCACTATCTCCTTCGGTGAGACACCCTCAGCCTCCGCTCTAATAGTGATAGGTACTCCATGTTCATCTGTCCCGCAAATGTATACCACATCTCTCCTCTTCAGGCGTTGATAGCGGACATAAATGTCGGCCGGAAGATACGCGCCGGCTAAATGGCCAAGGTGTATCGGACCATTGGCATAAGGAAGAGCACTGGTAACCAGAATCCGCTCGTGGTCTACCCTTTGTCTGTTGCGCGCTTCCTCTTGGGAAGGAACCACGGCCTTCTCCTTTCCTTCAGTTCGGCAAGCGTCACTTTTTCCTGTTCGCCAGAGTCGTGTAGAAGCGTAATGACTTCCCTGAATATGTTCACTTCCTTCACTACCCCTTTTCCCTTTTCAGTTTCTACAGTCGAACCCACTCGCGGGAATCTGCTGAGGGCTTCAGCATAGAACTTCCTTTCGTAGGTCAGGCAGCACATAAGCCTTCCACAGACTCCTGACATCTTTGCTGGGTTGACCGTTAGGTTTTGCTCCTTTGCGGTCTGCAGGGTCACCGGTTCAAATTCTCTTAGAAATGTCGTGCAACACAGCTGTCTCCCACATGGGCCACAGCCACCCATCCTCCTGGCGCAGTCTCTAACACCGATTTGATGCATCTCGATTCTTGTCTTGAAAGTTCGGCCCAGCTCCCTCACCAGATCCCTGAAGTCAACCCTGGTGTCTGCTGTGAAGTAGAATGTCATCTTCTTTGCTTCAAAAGAATGTTCGACGCTTATCAGCCGCATATTCAATTCGAAGGCCTTTATCTTCTGCTGACAAGCTCTGAAACCTTCCGCCTCAATCTTCTTGTTCTCTTCAAGCTTCTGCATGTCCGATTCGTTCGCCCTTCTGACTATTTTGCCTGTACGAACCCCCTTCTCCACTATTTTTATGACCTTCCCAATGTCCAGCCTCTTCTCGAACTGGCAGACAACTGTGTCTCCCAATGTCAGTCTGACCCCATCTGGGTTATCCAGGAATTCCTTTCTCATTTCGCTGAATTGAACTTCGACAACCATTTCTAAACTCTGGTTAGACTTTGTTCATGAACTCGGCTGAGTAAATTGAAAAGAACTAGTCTTGGGCTCACATTCCTGTTCAGGTCTGCAAAAGCATCCTCAATCCCGTATATTATATCACAAATCTCATCACAGGTCATACGTCCAGCGCCCTTTTCCAGGGGTTTCTGCTGATCTATGTTTATGAGGGTCTTTTGGGCTCCCATTTTTGTGGCTAGCAAATCCTTGTACATGGACTGAAGGATCTCCAGCGTTTCGTATACGAGGTTTTCATCGACCATTTCCCGCGAAAAATCCAGTACAGCAAGGTCATCCTGGGGCGCGCTCTCCAGTACAAAATCGAACATCCTCAACCTGTGTTCATCGGCATAATCCCTGAGCATTTTCTGCGCCCAGCCCAGACTCCCACCTGACAATGACGCTACCAGATGTGCTCTATTTCTCTCTGCACCCATCTTCTCCACAAGTGCATTCTCGATATCCTCAGCTCGTAGTCTCGTAAACATCACCTTCTGGCATCTCGAGCGTATGGTTGGGAAAAGGGAATTGGGTCTTTCAGTTGTGAGTATCACAAGCGTGTCAGCCGGAGGCTCCTCCAGCAACTTGAGAAATGCATTCGAAGCCTCCTGGTTCATCCTGTCCGCATTAACCATCAAGAAGATCCTCTTTCCTTTCTGGAAAGGCTTAAGTGATGCCTCTTTTCTGAGTATGCGAACCATATTGATTGTAATGGTGCCCTGCTTGTCGTAGAGCTCCGGGGTGGGCAGCCCCTCAAGGCTGCCTGCATTTCTAACGGGGAAAACCAATCTAAGATCGGGATGTGTGAGGCTATCCACTCCCTTACAACTAGAACATTGTCCGCAGTAGCCATGCTCCACCTTGGTGCAGTTGACCGTCTTGGCGACAGTGAGCGCGAAGGTTCTTTTGCCAACCCCTGCCGGCCCATGGAAAAGAAGGGCAGATGGAAGCTTATTTGCCTTTATGCTGCCCTCTAAGAGTCTCTTTGCCAGATCTTGTCCTATAATCCTCTCAAACATGGAGCTATTTCAACCAGATTGCAGGGTCAGCCGGCCTTCCTTGTTCTCTTATTTCAAAATGGAGCCGGGAGCCCTCGAGTGAACCAGAATCTCCAACTTCCCCAATGATGTCTCTTTCTCTGACCGAATCACCAACATCAATCAGAATGGAGGACAGATGGGCATAAAGTGAGTAATAACCCCCTCCATGGTCTATGATGATGACCTGTCCGTAGCCCAGGAATCTGTCTGCATACGCCACCTGCCCATCAGCGACCGCAAGGACTCTTTTCCCCTTCGGAGCCTTGATGTCAATCCCGTTATTCAAGGTCGAAGTGCCGTACTTCGGGTGCTTCTTGGTGCCAAAACTAGAAACAACCTCGCCCCTGACTGGCCATATAAGCCGTCCTCTGCGCCTTGGGAAGGTCACCTCTTCGAGAGGAACAACTCTTCCACGCTTCCTAGCCTCTTCCGCTCTCTTTCGGATTAGCTCATCTATCAGAGATTGAAGTCTCGCCTCGGACTTTGCCAGCTCCTTGGCAAGATCTTCCTGATTCTTCTTCTTTTGCCGAACATCCTCAAGCAAAATCTCCCTCTTCTCTTTGTCTCTGTCGAGGTTTTTCAATTCAGTCTCATTTTCAACACGTGTGTTCTTCAACTCCGAAAGATCCCTTGAGAGCTTAGCACCGTAGTCAACAAGTTCTTGTCGGTCATTCTCTATTCTACCCTTCAATCTCGCGTCCTGCTCGGCAATCAGCATCAGATATTTTGTCTTTGTGACCATGTCAGGAAAGCTTCTTGCTGTAAGAATCAACTCCATGGGGTGAACTGAACCGTGTTTGTAGATCGCTCTCAATCGATTGCCAAGGATTGTGCGCCTGGCCTTCAGTTTCTTTTCAACAGCCTCTATCTTCGATTCAACATCGGAGATCTCAGTGATCTTCCTCTTCTCCTTCTGCTTCAGTTTTCTGAGAAGCTCCTGGTTAAGTTCCAGTTGCACATCGAGCTGATCCAGCTTCTCAAGGATTGAAGACTCTTTGCTCTCCAGTTCTTTTGCCTTCTTTCTCGATTCAACCAACTTCTCGCGAATCTTCCTGAGCTCCTCCTCCTTCTGCTGAATCTCATCCGTAGTCTGGGAAAAGGCCGCACCTACCAAGGAGAGGACGGCCACTAATATGAATGCTTTATGTTCGAGTCTCATGATGCACCCTCAAAAACGAAACCGCTTTGAGGCGGCCACAGCCCGAATATACTTCAATCTTCCGCGTCAGTCAAGCGATTTAAGTCTATGGACGGCTGTGGCGACCGCACCATCTGGTTCAATTTCCCAATTTCGCCACCTCGCGGTATAGTATTGATATTTTGAGATGGGGGTAGGGTATT
>SOJN01000120.1 GCA_004376575.1 candidate division TA06 bacterium
ACAGATTGAAACCCATCCTTATTGCTGAACCCGAACCAGGAAGGAATCTTGTGAAGATCTGTGATAATCTTGTGGTTACAAGGGGTCAGCGTGATGCGAAACCAATGGAACCACGAGATTACACGAGATTAACACAGATTGAAACCCATCCTTATTGCTGAACCCGAACCAGGAAGGAATCTTGTGAAAATCTGTGACAATCTTGTGGTTCCAAGAGTTAGGTTATGCCAATAGATCCTGTATGCAAGATGATGGTCAGTGAGGATACTGACCTGAAATACGATCACGAAGGGAAGACCTACTACTTCTGCAATCCTTCTTGCCTGGACAAGTTCAAGGTAGAACCTCGAAAGTTTCTTGAGCCAGTACTTGAACCTGTACTTCCCAAAGATCCGGTGGCGTTGTCCGGAAAGACTGCCAAGTTAAGCATACCCATTTCCGGAATGACCTGCGCCTCCTGTGCTTCCACTGTTGAAAAGGCACTTAATACTGTACCGGGAGTGACTTCGGCCGCGGTCAACTTTGCGGCAGATAAGGCGACAGTCGAGTTCGATCCTCAGGCGGTGGACATAGAGAAGATGAGGACTGCTGTCGAATCAGTCGGATATGGGATTAGAGAAGAGGTTGAAGAGGAAAGTGTAAGAGAGATGGTTGAGGCCAGGCGTCGTCTGGTCTGGATTTGGGCAATAACCATACCTGCCATAGCCTTGATGATTCCGGAGATGGTTTCTGGGTTTATGATACCTGGTTATCATTATGTGATGGTTGCCCTCGCCGCACTAGCACTGGCATTTCCCGGCTACAGAACCTACAGAAGTGCTGTGAAATCGATAGCTCATGCCGCGGCAAACATGGATGTCTTGATATTCATGGGAACCCTTGCCGCATTCGCGACAGGCGTTGCTCGTCTCTTCGGTCTCCCTATTGCTTCATACGCAGGGGTCTCTGCGATGATCATGGCCTTCCACCTTACCGGGCGTTACATAGAGGCAAGTGCAAAAGGAAGAGCTTCACAGGCCATAAAGAAACTCCTGGAACTTGGAGCCAAGAGTGCGCTTGTTGAGGTCGGTGGAGAAGAGCGTGAAATTCCTATCGAAGAGTTGAGCGTTGGTGACCTCATGATAGTCAAGCCGGGACAGAAGATTCCGACAGACGGTGAGGTCATAAGAGGTGAGAGCGCGGTTGATGAATCGATGGCGACCGGCGAGTCGATTCCGGTCAAGAAAAGACCGGGCGACAGTGTAATCGGTGCCACGGTCAACCAAAAGGGACTGCTGAAAGTCCGCGCCACCAAGATTGGGAGAGATACGTTCCTTGCACAGGTAGTTAAGATGGTCGAGGAATGCCAGGGAACCAAGGTTCCCATACAGGCGTTTGCTGACAAGGTGACTTCCTACTTCGCTCCTTCAGTTATCGTGGTTGCAGTACTTACGGTGATTCTCTGGATCCTGCTTCCAGGCTTTTTCATGGATGTGATCACCTGGGCTCGCTCATTCATACCGTGGGTCGACCCCACATTGGGAACTGTATCTCTTGCGATTTTTGCGGCAGTGGCAGTGCTTGTCATCGCGTGTCCCTGCGCCCTCGGACTTGCCACACCAACCGCCCTGATGGTTGGCACAGGCATGGCGGCTCAAAGAGGGATATTGTTTAGATCAGGTGAAGCCATACAGACGATGAGAGAGGTGAAGACGATAGTCTTCGACAAGACCGGCACGATCACAAAAGGAAAGCCAGAAGTTACTGACATTGTGGCCGTGTCGGGGAAGACTGAACAAGATGTGCTTTCCGTAGCTGGCTCACTCGAGTTGGGCTCAGAACATCCTCTTTCCACAGCGGTAGTGGAAAAGGCAAAGTCAATGAATGTGGCTTTGGGGGAGCCGAAGTCTTTTGAAACAGTCACAGGTAAGGGCGTAAGAGGAGAAGTCAACGGCCAGAGTGTGTTTGTAGGCAATCGTGAACTGATGAGGCAATTCGACATAGACTTTTCGATGCTGGAGAAAAACCTTGTCGATATGGAAGAAGAAGCGAAGACCACAATGGTGATTGTCTCCGGGCAAGGAGCAATTGGGGCCATAGGAGTTGCAGACACTCTGAAGGATGATTCGATCTTCGCAATTGCTGCTTTGGAAAGAATGGGACTTGATACTGTCATGTTGACAGGAGACAACAAAAGAACCGGTGAAGCCATCGCTCGAAAAGTAGGGGTGAAGCGAGTTCTGGCCAACGTCTTGCCCGACGATAAGACAAACGAGATAAGAAGATTGCAAGAGGAAGTCGGGATGGTCGCGATGGTAGGAGACGGGATCAACGATGCGCCGGCTCTGACTCAAGCGAACGTGGGGATTGCAATCGGCACAGGGACAGACATCGCAATAGAATCCTCAGACATAACTCTTGTTCGCGGAGATCTCTCAAGCGTGGTCACAGCAATAAAACTTTCTCATGCTACGTTTACCAAGATAAAACAGAACCTCTTCTGGGCGTTTTTCTATAACCTGATAGCCATACCTGTGGCAGTGTTTGGCCTTCTTCACCCGGTGATTGCCGAGATAGCAATGGCCCTGAGTTCCATAAACGTAGTCACCAATTCCCTCCGACTGCGCAGAACCAGACTCTGACCACAACTCCCAACCCACTCCCCTCTTCATCGCCACTCCCCGTTCAATCCCTCCTCCCACACGGCCATCCCGGGCTCAATATGGTTCAACATTGAAGAATGCGAGCGCCCGAAGGGAAGATCGAAAATCGAAAACGAAAAAGGCCCATGCCATCGTAGAGGGCATGAGGTATTTTTCGTCCTGAGCGAAATCGTGAGCCGAAGGCGAGGGATGAAGTCGAAGGATCTAGGCTTATTACTCTCAACGAGAATGCATCTGGGGCTATCCCCGCACCCACAGGACAATAAACCCGAAAATCGAAGATCGAAAATGTCCATCCTCTGTCCCTCTGTGTAAAGCGGTTTCTCTTGACTTCACCATTTCTGCTTAGTATTCTTGTCTTGTAAGGGCAATCAGGATTGCACGTTTCAGGTTCTTGGGGATAGACTGTGGAGAAGTACGGAATAGCGATTATTGGTGGAGGCCCCGCAGGATACGTAGGGGCGATCCGAGCATCCCAGTTGGACATCAGTGTCTGTCTGATTGAGTCAGGCGAGCTGGGCGGAGCCTGTACAAACGTGGGATGCATACCTACGAAGGCCATTCTTGCCTCTGTCAGATTCCTTTCCTACTGGCGAAGTGCGGGCGACCTGGGTATTGATATACACGGTGTGCCGTCCGCCAATCTGAAACAGATTAGAGAGCGGAAAGAGAAAATCGTACGGATCCAGAGGCATGGGATAGAGAACCTTCTCAAGTCCAACAAGGTGACTCTTATCAGGGGAAAGGGAAAACTCGTAGACCCTCACACTATCGCCGTAATCGGGGAGACCGACGTGGTGGGCGCGCACAGGATAGTTCTAGCGACCGGTTCGAGGCCGAAATCACTCCCTCACATTCCCTTCGATGGTGATATGGTCCTGTCCAGTGACCACGCCGTTGAGCTAAAAAATATACCTGAAAAGCTGTTGATTGTGGGAGGAGGTACGATTGGTGCGGAGTTTGCCTTCATATATGCTGGCCTTGGTTCAAAGGTCACGGTAGTTGAGATGATGGATAGAGTACTTCCCCTGGAGGACGGGGATGTCTCAGCAATCATAGAAAGGGAGATGAGGAAGTCGGGTATTGATGTCATGACCGGGATCAAGGTGGAGTCCTTATTCAGAAAGAAGAAAGGTGCATCAGTTATACTTGACGACGGCACAGAGCTCGCCGTAAGCAAGATTCTGGTGTCTATTGGCAGAACCTCCAATACCGAAGCACTCGATCTTTCGGCCGTTGGAGTTCGACTGCGCGATGACAATTCAATCGATACCAATGAGAAACTGGAAACGAATGTTCCCAACATCTACGCTGCTGGTGACTGTATTGGGGGGAGACTGCTTGCTCATGTCGCTTCCAGAGAAGCGATTGTAGCGGTTGAAAACTGCCTTGGTACTCCACTTGGGGTAAACTACAATGTGATTCCAGGCTGTACATTCACGATACCCGAGGTTGCATCAGTAGGACTCACGGAGGCTGCAGCGAGGGCGTCCGGAAAGGAGATAAAGACAGGCCGTTTTGATTTCAGAGGTCTGGGCAAAGCTCATGCTGATGGAGAAATAGTGGGCATGGTCAAGATCGTTGCTGACTCAGAAACAGACAAAATTCTTGGAGCGCACATAGTTGGTAATGAGGCATCATGTCTGATTCATGAACTCGCTGTGGTCATGAAGGCAGGGATGACGGCAAGCGACCTTGGTGAAACTGTCCACGCCCATCCAACGTTCTCTGAAGCAATCATGGAAGCGGCAGCAGACGTGCAGAACGCTTCCATACACAAGCCCAAGATATCGAAATCCCAGTAGTTTTGGGTTGACTGTCGACATTAACCTTGCCTAGAGTATTCTTTACCGTATGAGGAGGTATGTTATGAGAGGTGTTTGCGTTATTTGTTTAGTACTCTGTGGTATGTTCGCCGCTGTTTGTGCCACAGGCCACTCAACACCTGCCGTGTCGGCACAAAAGATTCATGTCTCATCTGTGTCTGACATTTCTACTTCTTGCGGTGAGCTTCTTGGGTTAAGCGAGGATATTAGCCTTAGTGTGGATCCTGGTTCCTGTGTGCTTTACGGGAGTGGACTTGAGAGCTATTACTATCTCAGGGTGGGAGAATTGAAGTCAACAGGAGGAGCAGGCGAGCCGGAACTTCCCATGAAAGTCATCAGATTGGTCATACCGGGACAAAACCATGTTCTCGGTGTCAAGGTCAACTCTGGCTCTTTTGCTGAGTTCAAAGAACCGCTGAGGATTGTGCCTGTGTCTCAAGTCGCCGAATGGCGAATCGGGGGTAGCAAACCCGAACTGATTCCTGACCCGAAAATATATGGTAGTGACTCATATTTCCCTGGCAGGCTGGTCTCTTTTGATTGGGGATGCGACAATAAGAACACGTATGTGTATGTCAGAATTTTCCCTGTTCAGTACAGGCCTCTAAGTGGCAAAGCGCTTCTTCTCACAGAAGCTTCTGTGAGCGTGTATTATACGCCGAGACCTTCTCAGCCAAGAGCGAGCCTCGCTGTGCCTTTTGACGATCAATGCGTCATAATTTGTCCCGACGAGTTTATGGTTGCTGCCGAGACTCTGGAAGCTTTCCACGAGGGGCAGGAAAGTATCACCACCTACATTGCCACAAACGAATGGATAGACAGTACTTATACCGCTGTGAAAGATACCCCTCCGTGGGATGGCTATGCTTATGAACAGCCCGGGACCATACAGGGTTACGATTACACTCTTGCCAAGAAAATTGTCGCTTTCATGAGAGACACCCTTGCACACCCCAACCTCAGATACATCAGCATAATTGGTGACGCAGAGAAGGTTCCGCCCAGCTACTACTTCAAGTTTGGCTCGGGCAGTCCTGTGGAGGGGTGGATCCCCTCAGATCTACTCTACGTGTCGCCGGACTTCGATTATGTTCTAAACTACTGTTCTGGACGGATTGTGGCAAGCGACATTCTTGAAGCTACGCATGCTGTGATGAAGGCAAGAGACTGGCATGCGTCTGCGGCTTGGTCATGGTTCAAAAACGCGGCAGTTACCGGCGGAGTCCCATTTGATACTCCCTACTATATTGGTGAGCTGATTACGAGTGATGTGGTGAATAGAAATGCCTTCAACGGCCACGACGTAACCAAGTTGTATTACACCGACAATAACTTCACAGAATCGGTATGCGATGATTATCTACGGGGTGACGCGAGTGAAGACTGCGGCATATTCTTCCAGATAAGCCATGGTAGCGGTCCTGCCATTTATTATGATGATGGATCAAACATCACCGCGAATGAGCTCATGGCCTATCCTGCTCACACGAATGTTCCCATAATTGCAAGTGTTGCCTGCGACTGCGGGGCATGGGATACAGACCTTGTGAGTGCACTGGGTTTCAGTATGTCCTTTGGGGAGGGAGTTTTGAAGTCCGATGCAGCCGGAATCGCGTACTTCGGGGGGGCCAGATCAAATGCAGGATCCCCGAGCTGGTACATAGATAACGGCAATCTGATAATAACCAGAGACTGGTACATGAGTGAGCTTCTGACCTATGTCTGGGACGCGTATCACCACGGAGCTCCTGCCTTGGGAGACATGCACTGGGCCGCGTTTGATTCCTTTTTGGTCAATAATGACATGTCCACCTATACCTGGAACAGAAAAACCTACTTCGAGGCCATATTAATAGGAGACCCGGCACTACAGATTCCTGCACAGGTCAGCGGCTCCAACTACACTCTGCCTCAATTGGAAGCACAGAATCCAGAATATGTGAATTCAACAAGCTATCCTGTCTTTCACAACACCGCACAGGAGACGATATTGGTCGTGTCGAATACAGACTCCCCCGGAGCCTCAATAAAGCTGATGGATGCTCTTACGCGCTCCACCGCTCTCGACGTGGAGGACTTCCCTTCAGGACCTTTCGAGTATGAGTTCACGCCTGGAACGGGCCCAAGATACTATCTCGTGAGGACTGTTGCAGATGACTGGAAAGAAGGATGGATGTACCTCTACAATGGTGTGCTCATAGCCGTCGACGGGGACACTCTGGACTGGCGTAGGGCCGGCATCAGCCCGGCTGCTGAGGATCCTGACGACTTTGAGCCTCAGGACCTTGAGATAACCGACCTGTATGTCGCCAATGACGGTCTATACTGGTATTTTGGATTCCCGGCATTATGGGAGACCATGTCGCACGCCTCATACGGAATCGCACTGGATTATACAGGTGGGGGATATGTGGGTGTGCAGGGAACAGACCGAGACGGTCTCGGAAACTGGATTACCTTTGACAGCACTCACGCAGTTGATGCCGAGGTTTATGTCTTTCCGTACTATGACTTTGGAGTGATTCTTTTCTGGCTTGGTTCCGGATGGTCCAGCTACTATTCTATTGAAAACATGGGTGGAGTCATGATGTTTGATCTGGACAATGCCCATTTCTGTGAGATTGCCATACCCAATTCTGTGATTGGTGACCCCGATTGTATTGACCTGACCCTTTTCTCAAGCGGTATGGGCAACTTCTTGAATGATTGGCAGCCCGCACAGGATGCGTCTCCAAGCGACCCTGCTACCTACAATACTCCACACTGGGGTCAAAGCTGGGCCAACACCCTGACCCAGTTCGTGCGAGTGTGCAAGACTGGGATAGAAGAGCAGGAAGGCGTGATGCTCAGACGGGAGGCGGTGTTTGGTTTGAGCCAGCCATCTCCAAATCCATTCAGGGATGTGTGCTCAATTCGTTTTACAGTCCCCAATAGGGGGGCGGTTGAACTTAACATATATGATTCTGCGGGACGGCTCATTTCCACACCCATCAAAGGGACGGTGGCTTTTGGTTCGCACGTTTTCTACTGGGACGGGACCGGGCCAGATGGCCACAAACTGCCAAGCGGAATCTATTTTGCGAGACTAGATTTCGAAGGGAATTCAAAGACCGCGAAACTTCTGAAGCTGAGATAGTGTTTGCAGCATGATCAGCTTCTGATACTGCCCGTTGAATTGGTTAAACCAGGGGGATTGGCTCGTGCTTTCACACATTGACAAAAAAGGCCGCGCACGGATGGTAGATGTCAGCGCCAAAGGTGAGACGGAACGCGTGGCAGTTGCAGCCTGCACTGTTTCCATGGGCGAAAAGGCATTGTCTACTGTAATAGAGAATGAGAGTGTCAAAGGGGATGTGCTTACTGTGGCCAAACTCGCAGGGATAATGGCTGCCAAAAGGACAGGAGAGATGATTCCTCTTGCCCATACTATAAAACTGACCAACGTGGAGATTGACTTTACAGTTAGAAAGAAAGAAAGAGAGATTGACATAAAGACAGAGGTCAAGTCCTATGGGAAAACCGGCGTGGAAATGGAGGCCTTGACTGCTGCGGCGTCATCTGCCCTCACAATATATGATATGTGCAAAGCGGTCGATAGATCAATTGTGATTTCAAACCTGAGACTGCTTGAAAAGAGTGGAGGCAAAAGCGGTCGCTGGGTGAGGGGCACAGCCGGGAAGAGCAACGGGAAGTAGAACTTTCTCATTATGTCAGTAAATATCAGTTTATACAAGGGTGATATTACTGATTGCCATGCTGACGGATTGGTGAATGCCGCAAATAATCATCTGTGGATGGGAAGCGGTGTGGCCGGCGCCATCAAGAGAAGGGGAGGCCAGGTGATAGAGGATGAAGCGGTTGTAAAGGGGCCAATTCATGTTGGTGAGGCAGTGGCAACCACGGCGGGTAAACTGAATGCAAAGTTTGTGATCCATGCGGCTGGCATGGGGCGGGACCTCGTACCGAGTGAAGAAAGCATAAAAAACTGCACAATCAACTCGCTCAAGAGAGCGGACGAACTTGGTCTCAAATCGATAGTCTTCCCGGCAATAGGGTGCGGCGTGGGAGGGTTTCCGGTGGAGAGGGCAGCCTCAATAATGCTGGATGCTGTCCACCAGTTTACATCTAAGAAATCTTCAATAGAAAATATTGCTTTTGCTCTTTTCACTCAAATGGATTATGATGCATTTGACAATGCGCTGAGAGAGTTTTTAGACCGAACCTCGTCACAATAGGAATCAATAGAAATGCAAAACTTACTTGCTGAACAGGCCATCTTTTTCGCAGTCATAAGTCTCTATTCACTGGCCTTTCTTTTCTATGTTGCGTACCTATTTGTGCCTCGGCTTCTGGGTAGAGGAAAACTAGCATTCTATATTCTACTTTTGGGAGCATTAGTACATGCGTTTCTTATTATTTTCAGGTTCATGGAAGCAAGATACCCTCCATTTCAGACTCTTTATGAAAGCCTCTCCTGGTTTGCTTTTTCCGTCGTAGTCGCCTTCCTTTTCGTTGAGTGGCGGAGAGATGTTCACCTTCCGGGTTTTCTCGCAACCGGAATAGCACTTGCTGCATGTATATACGCTATCGTTGGAAGGAGTCCTGAAATAAAGCCTTTGTTCCCCGCCCTGCAGTCTGGGTGGTTTGCTTGGCATGTGGTCTTGGCATTCGCATCCTATGCAATCTTTGTGGTTGCATTCAGTGTCGAAGTCGTCTTCCTTTCGTTGACATTGGGAAGCAAGAATGGCAGAGGGGCAAGGTTCGGGCTGGATGAGAAGAAGAGAAACCTTTTCCACAGGATGGCCTACAACCTTATTCTGTTTGGATATCCCCTATTGACCTTCGGCGTAGTTTCAGGAGCCGCCTGGGCTCAAGAGGCCTGGGGGAGATACTGGGGATGGGACCCGAAGGAAACCTGGTCATTAATCACATGGTCAGTCTACGCGCTTTATCTTCATGCAAAGGTCACACCCAGGTGGGCGAGGAGGAGGGCGTCTGTATTGAACATTATTGGCTTTGTCTGTATGATATTCACTTTTGTGGGAGTTAACTGGCTTGTCAGGCTACTTCACATACCCAGTCTGCACGCGTACTAATTTTAGGAGAAGAGGACATTGAAAAGATTCTTGAAAGTCATGTACTCTCAGCTTGCTTCAACTCGTCTCACTCTGGTTCTTCTCATAATAATGGTGGTCTGTATGCTCTTGGGGACTGTCTTTCCTCAAGGGGGTACTCAAGAGGAGTACTTGAAAGCTTTCGGGCAAGTTCGCGCGACGTGGTTCACAAGATTGGGCTTCTTTGACGTTTTCCATTCCTGGTACTTTCTCCTGGTGGGCGGTATCTTCTTTTTGAATATGGTGTTCTGCAGCATCGATGGCTGGATGGGTCACATCCGACCCAAACCAGCACGTTTCAAGGAAGCGAGTACGGTTCAATGGGAGTTAGGCGGAAAGAAGTCCGAGCAGATGCTGGGAGTCCTGAAGGATAGAGGCTACAAGGTCAAGCAGGTTTACGCTGGGGAAGGAGCAGGCTCGTTTGTGGCCCAACGGGGTCTTCCAAGCAGGCCTGTATCTATCATCTACCACTTCGGCCTTGCCCTGACTTTTGTAGGATTTGTTCTGTCAGCTCTGACGGCATTTAATGGCGAAGTCTACATCTATCCGGGGGAGACCAAGAAAATACCCAGGAGTAGTCCGGATATGACTGTAAACCGATGGAGAAGCAAGCTTGGTTTCTCTCCTGGCAATGTGGAGTCTCTCTCCATTTATCTTGAGTCATTCGACACTGAATACACCTGGTACAACATGAAATACTACCCGAAAGACTGGAAGTCTGCTGTGGTCCTTAAAACGAACTCTGGTCTTTCAACGAAAAAAGTGATTGAGGTTAACGCACCCTTAAGATATAGAGGCCTGACTGTTTATCAGATGTCGTACAAGCAGGAATTTGACATTGAACTGGAAGATACCACCATACACGTGGAGGCAGGAGAGCCTTTTGAGATACCAGCTTTCGAAGGGAAGTTCTCTGTGCGGACAGTTCGTACGGGCGTGCTCTTCAAGGAAGGTATCAAGGAACCTATCACGCCCCACGGGGACCTTTACTACAAGGCCCCGGATGCTGAGAAGAAAAAAAGGGTTGGTAGACTTACGCTCGACAGCAAATACTACTTCGAAGACACCCCGCTGATCATGAGAAATTTCACTGAAGCGTCAGGATTGTATTTTCGTAGAGATGATGGAGTTGTATTTCTCTACGTGGCTTTTATATTGTTTATGGTGGGTCTTTTCGTAAGAGTATTCTGGACTAGCTATAGAGTTTCAGTCCACGTGGATGAAGGAGAAGGAAAGGTCTACGTCTCTGCGAAGGTTGCAGGGGTTGCAGCTTACGAGGAGATTGAACTTGCCGGAATCGGCAAGCAGTTTCAGGAGATGACGCCTTGAAGGACCGAATATACCTTGACCACAACGCGACCACCCCAACTGACAAGAGGGTCTTGGAAGTAATGCTTCCCTATTTTTGTGATGATTTTGGCAATGCGTCGAGCCTGCACAGGTTCGGACAGAGGGCCCATGTTGCTCTCGAGGATGCGCGAACGCAGGTAGCCAGTATTCTTGGTGCAGAAGAAAAGGAGATTGTATTCACCAGCGGAGGCTCCGAGTCGAACAACTATGCGATAAAAGGTGCGGCATACCTTCACCAGGATAAGGGGCGTCATATCATAACATCTGCAGTTGAACATCCCGCGGTACTGAATACGTGTGAGCATCTCCAGAAGAGAGGGTTTGATGTCACCTACATATCTGTAGATGAGCGTGGTGTGCTTGATCTCAACAAGTTGGAGGATGCTATACGCAAGGACACCATACTTGTCACCATAATGCACGCAAACAATGAGGTGGGAACAATTCAGCCTATTGCCGAGATCAGCAAGTTGGTTAAGAAAAGAGGCGTTCTGTTTCACACGGACGCAGTCCAAGCCGTGGGGAAGCTGGAGACGGACGTGAACAAGCTGGGTGTCGATATGCTGTCCCTCTCGGCGCACAAGCTGTACGGACCAAAAGGGGTGGGGGCGCTCTACGTAAGATCTGGAGTGGAGTTAATGCCTCTGATCCATGGAGGTCACCACGAAAAAGGGAGAAGGGCAAGCACTGAGAACTTACCCGGTATCGTGGGACTGGGAAAAGCCTGCGAGATTTGTATGGCTGAGATGAAGGAGGAGAGCAAGAGGCTGACCATGCTCAGGGAAAGGCTCTGGCAAGGCTTTAGCTCCAGGATTTCAGAGACTGTGCTTCTGGGCCACCCCACGAAGAGGCTTTCTGGTACCTTGGCCGTCTCATTCAGATATGTGGAGGGCGAGTCGGTCCTTCTCAATCTTGATTTAGAAGGGATAGCGGTTTCAAGCGGTTCTGCATGTACCTCCGGTTCTATTGAACCGTCTCACGTTCTACTTGCCATGGGTGTTCCTCCTGAGCTAGCCAGGGGTGGAATAAGGTTGAGTCTGGGAAGGGGAAATACAGAGGAGCAGATAAACAGGGTCATCGACCTAACGCCGGGCATAATCGAAAAACTTAGAGCCATGTCACCACTAACGAAGAAATAGGGTATGACTGACCAGAAACTGAAGGAGGAAATAATTGCCCTCAAGAATAAAAAGAGGGCTCTCTTTCTTGTGCACAACTATCAGAGAGGAGAAATTCAGGACATTGCAGACTACCTTGGTGATTCTCTTGGGCTTGCCCAGCAGGCAGCAGAACATCCCGCTGAACTGATAGTGTTCTGCGGTGTCTGGTTCATGGCGGAAAGCGCGAAGATATTATCCCCTAAGAAGAAGATCCTTCTGCCCAGGAGAGAGGCAGATTGCTTCATGGCTAGAATGGTGGATGTGGAAGGGTTGCGCCAACTGAAGCAGAAACATCCTGATGCAAAGGTCGTCTCATACGTGAACACGAATGCAGACATAAAAGCAGAGAGTGATGTATGCTGTACATCGGCCAATGCGGTAAAAGTTGTGGAGGGGATAGAAGCTGACACCATAATCTTCACTCCGGACAGGAACCTGGCCAAATATGCCCAGAGGTTTACCACTAAGAAGATAATTCCCTGGGATGGCTACTGCTATGTTCACGCCCGGATCACACCAGAAGAAGTGATAGAGGCAAAGGAGAAACATCCAGATGCAGCTTTCATCGCTCACCCTGAATGCGAGCCCCCAGTTATTGACCTTGCTGATGAGGTCCTGTCCACCGGTGGAATGGTCAGGTTTGCGAAGGAGTCTGACTACAAGAAGATCATAATAGGTACAGAGGAAGGCCTTCTGTATCGTCTTAAGAAAGAGAATCCTGGAAAGAAGTTCTATACTGCTGGTAGCGCAAAGATGTGCTGGAATATGAAGATTAACACTCTTGAAGATGTTTATTTGTCCTTGAAAGAGGACAGATACCAGATAGAAGTGGAAGAAAGCATACTGGAAAAAGCGAGGGTGGCTTTGGAGAGAATGCTGCTTTACACTTGATCCCCACACCCCTACTCACGAAGTACAAAGTACAAATTGCAAAGTACGAAGTACAAATGACTGAGTGCGGAGTACAATGACAAAGCATAGCGGACAGACCCGGAACGATAAGTACAAAATCAAAAGATAAATCAGGAATTCCTTTGTACCTCGTACCTTGATTAAAGGATGCTCTTGACTACAGGCATCCCTTCTCGTATCCTGTATCTAGTACTTAGTACCGTGCAATTAGTACTTTGTACTTCTCGGAGGATGTATGCGGGAGAGTGGTACAGTTGTCTCCACTCAGGGTGGCATTGCCAGAATAGAGTTCGTCCCCAAGGAAGCTTGTGAGCACTGTGGGGCGAAGGGATTCTGCCATCCGTCTCCCGGGAAGATGGTTGCTGAAGCTATCAACGAGCTGGAGGCAAAGGTTGGCGATGAGGCTACAATAGAGACAGGCGTGGGGGAGTCAATCCTGGCCTCCGTACTCATATTCCTTGTCCCTATTGCCGGTCTCATAGGTGGCTATCTTCTGGCTAAGTGGATTTGGAAAAGTGAGGGGGCAGGCGCCATTGGTGCCATAGCTTTGATGGCAGCGTTCATAGGAGTCTTGGCATATCTGGATAGAAGAGTTTTCAGACCAAAGAAGTTTATGCCAAGAATAGTATCAGTTGTAAGAAGGGAGGTGAACACATTGGTAAAAGACCCCGTTTGTGGCATGGACGTCTCTGAGGAAACGACCTTGAAGACCGATCACTCTGGCAAGACCTACTACTTCTGCTGTGAGACATGCAAGACCGCTTTTGAGAAGACCCCAGATGAATATCTTAAGAAAGAGTGAACGCACAGCCGGCAGGAAGAGCGACCGCACTTTTGTGGCGATGATTGTGGTGACAGTCGCCATCATAGGTGCGGTTTTTGCCAGTAACTCCAGAAATGCACTGCATCCGGAACTGCAGACCGTGCCAAGGATAAATGTGAAGAGGGTTGTGGAGAGAATAGAGAAGGCCGGCCTCACCCCACGGGAAGCAAAATATTATAAGGTGCTTGAACATTAGCAAGTACGAAGAACGGAAGCCCCACATCCGGTCCCCCTTGAGTGCAGGAAAATTTCGCAATTTCGGGTGTGGGGGTGACGGGAAGAGAGGGATTTCCCAATTTCGTGTTTAGAGGTATTTCGGGGTATGGATGAGTAAGGTTGAATGCCTTTTGTGCCCTAAGCGATGTGAACTGGTCGAGGGGCAGCGTGGCGACTGCAAAGTAAGGCTGAACCTTGAAGGTAAACTGAAAACCCTTGTATATGGAAAGGTATGCGCAGCTCACGTTGATCCGATTGAGAAGAAGCCCCTTTCCCATGTGCTTCCCAGTTCCAGAGCGTTTTCTATAGCGACAGCCGGGTGCAACCTCCACTGCAAATTCTGTCAGAACTGGCAGATTTCGCAAAGAGAACCAGAGGAGACCGAAAATCACGATCTGACTCCTGAGGATGTCGTTAATCTTGCCCGCCAGTATAAATGTGAGACTATCGCATATACTTATTCGGAGCCCGTGGTCTTCTACGAATACATGGTCGACACTGCCAGACTCGCTCACCAGTTTGGAATCAGAAACGTATGGGTGACTGCCGCATTCATAGAAGGAAAACCATTGGATGAGTTGTGCAACTTGATTGATGCGGCAAACATAGACCTGAAATCTATTAGAGATAGATATTATGCTGACGTTTGCTATGGAAGACTGAAGCCTGTGCAGGATGCCATAGTAAAAGCAGCTAATAGGGGAGTCTGGGTTGAACTCACCAATCTGATAGTTCCAACACTGAACGATTCGGATGAAGACCTAACAGATCTGTGCAGGTGGATAGTCAATAATGTCGGAGTTGATGTACCACTCCATTTTTCTAGATTCCATCCAATGTATCAACTGGAAAATCTGCCGGCAACTCCAGTAGAGACGCTCATCAAAGCTCGCGAGATAGCGATAGCCGAAGGCATAAATTATGTCTACATAGGGAATGTTCCCGGCAGAGGAGCGAGCAACACCTACTGCCCAAATTGCAGGGCGCTACTTATAGAAAGGAAAGGGTACTACGTGGCTCTGAACAGAGTGGGGGAGGACGGGAGGTGTGACCTTTGCGGCCACAAGATTCCAGGAATATGGAAATAGGAGGGAATATATGGATGACAAGAAATCTTGCAATGTGACCAGACGGGAAGTTTTGGTCAAGGCGGCCATGGGTGTATTCGGGGTTCTTCTTCTGCCATTGTTTCCAAGAGTCAGGAGGGAGACTAAGAGGGAGAAGTTCCTCAGAAACATCTCCAACATAGAGGCCTCACACTACAAGAGACTGGCTGGTTGAAACTGAGGCTGTACGCTATGCGCCGTACGACACAAAACAATTTTGGAATTTGTGATGTAACAGCATGTTCGATTCAGTGGACAAAATCGGAGAGGAACCCATGTCACGAAATACATTCTTGGTTTTGCTCGCGTGCCTGACTACTCTTGCCTCGTGCAAGGGTAGCAAAGCTCCGGAGCAGAAGATAGAGCGGATCAGAGAACCGGTATTTGCTGGCAGTTGGTACCCTGGTGAGAGCTCAGACCTGTCAGAAATGATAGACGGTTTTCTGAAAAGGGTTGAGAAGCATGACCTCAAAGGTGACCTTGTTGCTCTTTGGGTTCCTCATGCTGGGTACACTTTCTCAGGTGGAGTGGCAGCACATGCTTTCAAACAACTCGAGAACAAAAAGTATGAGACGGTCATAGTAATGGGCCCGAGCCACAGGTATCCACTGGCGGGAATTTCCATCTATGACAGAGGCTTCTACAAAACACCTCTTGGTCTTGTACCCATCGATACTGTGGTGGCTGCTCAGCTCAAGGCCGCGAGCAATAAGATACATTACGTACCGCAGGCCCACGCAAATGAGCACTGCATCGAGATTGAGCTGCCGTTCCTGCAGAAGACCCTTGGAAGTTTTAAGCTTGTTCCAGTACTGGTCGGAAACCCATCCATGCAGGACGTGAAGGATTTTGCCGGGGCGCTGATTGACGTTCTGGGTGCACGGGGAAGGCTGCTGATATTGAGTGCTGATTTATCCCATTATCATCCATACAAAACAGCACAGGCGCTGGATAGAGCGTGCTTGGAGGCTGTCCAGAACCTGGATGTTTCAGAACTCATTCAGAAGATTAACAGCGGGCAGACCGAGGTTGACGCCCCGGGTGCTGCTATGGCGATGATTATGGCGCTGAAAGCCCTGGGCGCGGAGAAGGCCACGCTGTTGAGGTATGCGAATTCTGGTGACGTCATGGGTGACAAGTCAAAGGTTGTTGGCTACGCTGCCCTCGCAGTAACTGTGCCTTCATGGATTGGAGACGAACTCACCTCTGCTCACAAGAAAGAACTGATGAAGATTGCGAGGCGTTCGATAGAAGCGGTTGTTCAGGGGAGAACCATACCTTCGTTCCCTCAGAACTATCCGATTCTCAAGAAAAACTGTGGTGCTTTCGTAACCATTACCAAACGAGGGATGCTTCGTGGTTGCATTGGATATGTCCTACCCACAATGCCGCTGTACGAAGCTGTTTCCCAGGCTGCAGTCTCAGCGGCCACAAAAGATGGCAGATTTCCTCCCGTCTCACCAGACGAATTGCAGGAACTGGAACTTGAGATATCTGTCCTGACACCTCCGCGGCCTGTGAAGGACACGATGGAAATAAAGGTGGGCAGAGACGGACTCATAATAAGGAAGGGACTGCGTTCTGGTCTGCTTTTACCACAAGTAGCGTCTTCGAGAAACTGGGATAGAACCACGTTTCTCCAGGAGACATGTAGAAAAGCACGCCTTCCAAGAGATGAGTGGAAGAGTGGTGCGCAGATTTATGCTTTCAGTGCCACAGTTTTTGACGAACACGAGACAGCAAAATGAGCAGCAAGGCCGTTACACTTGCAACGAAGGCAAGCATGCAGGTGCCAACTACGCCGAGAATAGGAATAAGAATGGTGCTGGCCAGAACTGCCCCCAGGCATGAGCCCAGAAGGTCAACTCCATAGAGATAACCGGCAACCTTTCCAGTCCCACCTGATTCTGCAAAGAGTATCCTGGCTGCCAGTGGAAATTGAACTCCCCCCAGGAATCCAGCTATGATGGGCAAGAATGCGAACGCGAGTTGTCCCTTGTATGGGACTGCATGAACCTGTGATACTCTTGAGACCCACAGAAGAAAAATGGCCAGAAAGACTGGATAGACACACATACCCATCTGGATTTTCATGAAGAGGTTCCTTGGGTCGGCCAGCGCTGACAGTTTTCTGTTGATGATCAGGGCGCCCAGTGCGAGACCTATCATGAAGGACGTGAGTATTACTCCGAGCCTAAAGTAGAGATATCCAAAGAACGCTTGAAAACAGAATATGACTACGACCTGGAAGACCATCTCGGAATACCCCGTGGTGAAGACAGCGGCCACTATTGGGCTGTTCGGTTCTCTACGGCTGAGCGTCGGATAGATGAGAGCGAGGAACAGAAGACCAAAGGGGAGAACATGCCACAGCGGACGGAGGGACGATATGCGGCTCAAGAGAGAGGCGCTTCTTGAACGAAAGCGGGTGAGCCAGGTTACAGTGCCGTAGAAATATCCAGCGGGCCTTAAGTCAGTGTTGATGGCGAATTTCTCTGCCTGCTTTATGGAAGAGAGAAAAAAGAGGATACGTCCGGGGTCCATCCGGTAGGGTAGATACCCGTCCGTTATGAAACCTGTGCTGATTCCAAGTTTTGATATCCTATCAAGTAGCGTCTGGTACGTCACAGTCTCAAGTTGAGGGTCGTCGGAGGCGAGGAAGTATGTGTAGTCACCGGGAACAAGAAGAACATAGTCAAAACAACAGTTGAGAGTCTGATAAATAGAAGCAAGGAATTTCTGTTGCTCCGGATTCAGGAAATTCTCTGACGAAGTTACTCCCACACTTAGCACTCCATGAGGCCTCATTGCGCGCTTGACTTCTTTGAAATACTCGACAGAGTAGAATCTGTTTACCAGGGCGGTCAGGGGGTCCGGCAGATTGGAGATTACGACGTCATATCGTGCCTTCGACAGTTTTATGAATCTTCTCCCATCGTCATATACTACTTCTACTCTTCTGTCTCTGATAGCTTCATTTGCTCTTTTCAGGGAGAGTTTTCTAGCTGCATCAACTATCATAGGGTCCAGCTCAACGTAAGTTACTGATTCTATTGGGTGCTTCAGTATCTCTGATAGAACGCCCGAGACACCTCCGCCTAGCAGAAGGACATCTTCTGGATCAGAATGGGCGAGAAGAGGGATGTGTGCTGTTTCCTCTGCCGAGCGTCTCTGACCAGTAGAAAATGCGAGCAGCCCATTTTCGTAAAATGTTTTTTCTTCTCCCAGTGAGATGACTGCCACATTTCCATAGATGGAGTCATCGTTAAATACGAGCTCCAGTCCCTTCCACCGGTTGGAGATTGCGAGCTCCTCCAACTTTCCTGTTGCACCAAGTGCCAGAGCTATGATATAGGCAGTCAATAGAGTTGCAGGTATCAGGCGCACGCGAATGGTGTGTGCTGAGAGGAGGCCTGCAATCAAGTTCAGTCCGCCGAGTAGGAACCCGGTCTGTGTGGGGGTAAGGAATCTTATCAAGATGAGGCTGAATACGAGGCCCCCAAAGGTGCTACCTACGGCTTCAAGAATATAGACCAAACCTATCCTTTCGGCTGAGGCTGTGCCCTTTGGGTAGGATGCGCACAAAAGGGAGAAGGTGAAGCCGAGAATCAGGCATAAGGGTGCGAGCACGATGCTGGAAGATAGCAGCATCGGCGCAATACCCACTATCTCTCCTGGCGAGAGAGGAAAGATGTTCTTTATTGTTCTGGAAAGGAACACTAGTACAGGGATAAGAACCGCTGCTGAGGCTTGGGCTGCAACTATTGATAAGGGTTTGCGTACAAGGCGTTCGGTAAACCTTCCCAGAATCCATGAGCCAGCCGCAACCCAGATTAACCAGGAGGCGAGCATGAGACCTATAGAAAGCTCGTTCCCGTAGAAGATAACGAGAAGTTCCCTCAGTATTACAATCTGGGAGACGATTGCTGTAGTGCCCAGTACGGCGGAAGAGAGAATAACCGCCCTTTTCAAGTTGCGCTCCATGTATTAAGATTCTAGGGGGCAGGAATAGAGATGTCAAGAAACAAGAGTAACGTAGAAAGACCCATCCTGAGATTGTCAGACATCGCAGTCATAGTTATTTTACTGTGCTGCGGTGTTATCTCGATCTTCTACCTACACAAGAAGCACTTGTCTGGCAGCGGTGCTCTGGTGGCAGAGATACGAATTGAAGGCAAAGTGGTCTCCACCCACTCCCTGGGGAGAGGAGAGCCGGAGAGGCTCATTCCTCTTCAACTGCCAAGAGGGGAAGGGACCGTGCAGATAAAAGAGGGGAAAATTAGAATTCTGCCAATGCCGGATGGCGTGTGCCCGCTCCACATATGTAGCAAGACCGGATGGATTGATAGACCAGGCCAGTTCATTGCCTGCGTCCCCAATAAGTTGATAATCACCATACACACCACCCAACCCATGGAGCCCGACTCGATAGACGCGCTTACATACTGAACACTAAAAGACGAGACTAGGGGTATGGGGACAGCCCCCCAATCTTACATGTAACAGCGAAGGATAAATAGATACATCACAAGAAAGATTTTGGAACCGCAGAAGATTGCTCAATATTGAACCATATTGAACCGGGGATGGGCGCGTGGGAGGAGGGATTGAGCGGGGAGTGGTGAGGGGAAGTGTGGTGAGTGGGGACAGCCCCCCAATTTTACATGTAACAGCGAAGGATAAATAGACACATCACA
>SOJN01000121.1 GCA_004376575.1 candidate division TA06 bacterium
GCTCGGGCCTTCTTAGGCCTGGTGGCGGAGGTGGGGAAGGTTGAAGACCGATTTTCGATCTTCGTGTATTGGCGATAACCCGACGAAGCCACCGAGGGCATTGTGGGGCGTAGCCCGTCGAAGTCAGGAACGACGTAATCGGGCGGAGTCGAGGGGAGCAAGGCCGAAGGACGAAAACCCCACTCTCATCCCCGAAAACAGCATGTCATTCTGGAGGAGGCCGCTAGGCCGACGAAGAATCTGCTTTCCCCCGATTCCTTACCCATCGCAAAAATGTGCCTGCCCGGCGAAGTCAACAAAGACGTAGACGGGTCATTGCGAGAGTTGCCAGTGGCAACTCGAAGCAATCTCCGGCAAGGTCTTCAATTTCTGAATTTCTTAGTTTCTCAATTTCCGGTAGGGGGGGAGGGTTGTTGCCCGATTTTCGATCTTCGGGTGGGTAGGCAAGGTCTTCAATTTCGTAATTTCGAAGGGGTTGGGTTGGTGGGGAGTGGATTTTCGCAATTTCGTATGCTGGGCGGTGGAATCTCCTGGGGAGGATCATGGTATTTGGTGCTTGTGTTCTTCGGCCCATTTTGCTACGATTCTTCTGTCAGGGGCGTAGTCGTACATGTTGTGCAAGCGACACTCCCATTAAATGTAGGGAAATATGAAATCCAGGATACAGACTGTGAATTGGAGAAGACCGGCGTGGATGGGCGTAGCACTGCTTTGCGGATTTCTAATCGGGTGCACGGGTCACACGCACAGAATACCAGAATCTTGGCCGGATGAGGCCTATGTTAGATTCGATACGAAAGACATGATCTTTGAGTACTACATCCCTGGAGGCCATCTTGACGACCCTGATACAAAGGTGAGACTCGTATTCATAGGTCCACGCGGGAAAGCAGTTAGAGAAAATGAGTGGGGGCAGTCGAGAAGATGTGGGCCTCCGCAGCATATAATCTATTGCTCTAGTAGTCTGGATGTCAAAAGGCTCAGACAGCTTGCAAGAAAGGGAGGATTAGGTACTTGGAAGGTAGTGCTAATTGTAAAGAAGCCAGGCCAGGCGCCTCTCGAAGTAGCATCAGAGAAGTTCACGCTGTCTCGCAGGACCCTGAGGATGAGATAAAAAACCTTCTTGAGAGAGGGTGTGATAACTCACCTCACTCACCAGAAAAAAAGAACATGTCATTGCGACCCACCGAAGGTGGGGAAGCAATCTCCGGCAAGGTCTCTAGTTTCCTAATTTCGAAAGTGTGGGGAAGTGCGGAGTGGAATTTCGCATTTTCGGGTTTGCCTGGTTCCGATTTTCGATTTTCGATCTTCGAATTTCGATTTTCGAGGAGTAGGGGAGGTGGAATTTCGTGGCAGGGGAATGGATTAAGTGCTTGTGTTCTTCGGCCCATTTTGCTACGATTCCATCAGTACAGCACAGGCAAAGGCCAAACGCAAAGCCAGGGGGCCAGTCCGAAATGCAAGGGCTTCTCATATCCAAGGTTGACACGTGTTGTCCCTGTAACATTGATACACTGGGGCTTTTGATGAGTCTGAGGGCGGTCATTCGCCGTGGCACAGAAAAACAATAGAGGCGAGTGCGACTGTGAATAACTTCAGCGAAAAAGCCAATTTCATCTGGTCGGTGGCGGAGCTCCTCCGTGGCCCCTACCGTCCTAACCAGTACAAGGATGTAATGCTGCCTATGACAGTTCTACGTCGTTTAGATTGTGTCTTGGAGCCCACAAAGCACAAAGTACTGGACAAACTCAAGAAGCTGAAGGGCGGGAAGGTGAAGAATCTTGAGCCAATCCTCAATAGGGTCGCTGGCCAGGCCTTCCACAACACGAGCCGCTTCACCTTTGAGAGCCTAAAAGGTGATCCCAACAATATCGCTGCTAACTTAACGAACTACATAAAGGGATTCTCCAGTGTCGCCCGAGGGATTATCGAGCACTTCGGTTTTGAGGAACACATTGCTAAGCTTGACAAGGCTGACCGCCTGTATCTTCTTGTCCAGAAGTTCCGTGAAATCGACCTACACCCAGACGCGGTGCCAAACATCGAGATGGGCTATGTCTTCGAAGAGCTCATCAGGAGGTTCAATGAGGCCAGTAACGAGGAAGCTGGGGACCACTTCACGCCCCGTGAGGTAATTCGACTTATGGTGGATCTTCTCTTCCTCCCTGACACAGAAGTACTCACCACCAAGGGTATAGTGAAAACCCTCTACGACCCTGCCTGCGGCACTGGAGGCATGCTCTCGGTCGCTGAACACCACCTACGGAAACTGAACCCCGACGCCCGTCTTGAAGTGTTCGGCCAGGACTACAACGACCAAGCATATGCGATCTGCGGATCGGATATGATGATTAAGGGCCAGAACATCGATCACATCCGCTTCGGCGACAGCTTCACAGAGGATCACTTCCCACGTCACACCTTCGACTATATGCTAGCCAATCCGCCCTTCGGCGTTGAGTGGAAGCCGGAAGTGGATTTCGTAAAGAAGGAACACGAGGAACAGGGCTTCGGGGGACGTTTCGGTGCAGGGCTGCCGCGCATCAATGATGGGGCGCTGCTCTTCCTTCAGCACATGATCAGCAAGATGAAGGATGCGAAGGATGGGGGCATGCGCCTAGCTATCGTCTTCAATGGCTCGCCCCTGTTCACGGGCTCCGCGGGCTCCGGCGAGAGTGAGATACGCCGGTGGGTCATTGAGAACGACTGGTTGGAGGCGGTCGTCGCCTTGCCCGACCAGCTGTTCTACAACACTGGTATCTACACATACCTCTGGATTGTTACAAACCGCAGAGAGAAACACCGCAGGGGCAAGGTGCAACTTGTTGACGCTACGAGCTTCTTCAAGAAGATGCGCAAGAGCTTAGGGAACAAGCGTCACGAAATTGCCGAGGACCAACGCGACGAAATCACCCGTATGTATGGTGAATTTGTGGAAGGTGACTTCGTGCGCATCTTGGACAATGCGGATTTCGGTTATCGGCGGGTTACCGTCGAGCGTCCTTTGAAGCTCAGCTTCGCGGTCACCGAAGAGCGTCTTGCCCGGGTCAGCGAATCCAAGGCATTCTTAAGTCTAGCCAAGAGCAGGAAGCGGAAGGATACGAAGGCTGCCGAGGCGGAAATCGCCGCGGGCAAGGTGCTGCAGGATTCAATTCTGAAAGCGCTAGATGCTCTCTCCAGCGCAAGTATCGTCAGAAGCCGGGAAACATTCAAGCCTCGATTGGAGACAGCGTTCAAGGAAGCTGGACTCAAGATCCCGACTCCTCTATTCAAGGCAATCCTCATGGCCTTGGCCAAGCGGGACGAGACCGCCGATCTCTGTACAGATTCGAAGGGCAACCCGGAGCCGGACCCCGAACTGCGGGATTACGAAAACGCACCCCTCAAGGAAGACGTCGATGAGTACATGCGGCGTGAAGTCCTGCCGCACGTACCCGATGCCTGGGTCGACGAAACCAAAACCAAGATCGGCTATGAGATCAACTTCAACCGATACTTCTACAAGTACACACCTCCACGTCCGCTCGAGGAGATCGAGGCAGACCTAAAGGAGACGGAGAAAGGAATCACTGACATGCTGAGGCAGGTTACTGAATGAAGTGGCGGCCTTATCCAATCTATAGACCCACCACCAAACCCTGGCTGGATGACACGCCCCATGATTGGGAAATCAAGCGTCTCAAACACACGAGCCACGTAAAGGGGCGGATAGGTTGGCAGGGCCTACGTTCGGATGAATTCACCGACAGTGGACCACACCTCGTTACAGGGACAGACTTTCGGAGAGGCAGAATCGATTGGGACTCGTGTTACCATGTGTCTGAGGAGCGTTACAGCCTGGATCCCAACATACAAGTACGCGAAGGGGATTTGTTGATCACGAAGGACGGGACCATAGGAAAAGTCGCCATTGTACGCGAGGCCCCCGACAAAGCCTGTCTGAATAGCGGCATATTCCTTATACGCCCGGTCACAAATGGCCTTACCACAGCGTTTCTCTACTGGTTAATGCAATCTGACTCGTTCACAAGGTACATGGAATATTCAAAATCGGGTGCAACAATCTCGCATCTCTACCAGAACGTCTTTGTTGAGTTTGCTTTTCCAATCCCATCGGTAAAAGAGCAGCGAACCATAGCCGAATTCCTGAACCGTGAAACCGCACATATCGACGGGCTCATCGAGAAGAAGCGACGTCAGATTGGGCTCCTGCGGGAAAAGCGCGCCGCCCTGATCAGCCACGCTGTCACCAAAGGCCTAAATCCGGATGTCAAGATGAAAGATTCCGGCATGGAATGGCTGGGGGAGATTCCAGTGCACTGGGAGATAAGAAGAATGAAGCATGTGCTTTTCATCCGCGGTGGCCAAGTCGATCCCCGTGTCCAACAGTATGCAGCGATGCTTTTGATAGCACCTAACCATATCGAAACGAGGACAGGAAGGATTCTGTCAGCAGCAACGGCCGAGGACCAAGGTGCTCTAAGCAGCAAATACGTATTCCGCACAGGCGATGTCCTCTACAGTAAGATTCGACCTGAACTGTCAAAAGCGTGTATAGCACCGGAGAACGGAATTTGCAGTGCTGACATGTACGCAATGGTTCCGAAGCGGGGATATGTTTCCAACTACCTGCTCTACCTCCTTCTTAGCGATGTTTTTACCAAGCTCGCGGTTGATGAATCGATGCGGGTCGCCATGCCAAAGATAAATCGCGAAGATCTGGGCGAGGTTAGGTTCCCTTTTCCCCCCGAGTCCGAACAGTTGGGTATTGCGAGATACCTCGACAGGAGTACTGTGCCCTTAGATGAATTCATTTCTAGGATCCGAAGCAGCATAGACCTACTCCGGGAGTACCGCACGGCGCTCATCGCTGCTGCGGTGACAGGGAAAATTGACGTGCACAAGTGGGCCGTAGGATGAATGCAAGCAGCATAGGTGTGCGGAGCGGGTGGGAGGTGTCAAACGTCGAGATATACGCGAGCAACTTCTCTGGTGCTTATGCCCACGTTAATGGACAGTCAACAGAACGTGTCTCCATGTTGGATATCGTACGAGCAATCATAACTGTCGGCGCGCAGGGCCCACTGGATCTCGTCCGGCATGGCTGGCGTACTCTCTTACCACGCTTGGGCAGGGCACTGATATCTATGGCTTGTCTTCAATCGAATAGGGGCAACTGGGGTCTAGCAGAATCCTTCCATTGTTTAGAACAGTCCGAGAAGGCTACGACAAGCTATTGGCTTGGCGTGAGTTTTACGAAGCTCACCGCTGAACGAAAACTCGGCGTCTCGTGGCTTGCGTATGTCGACCATCTACACTCTTGCGGTGTCGTCATTACTTCGCCAGGGACACGCAAAAGGGGTGATTTCTTGGGTCGGGATCAGAGGGGTGCATGGCACGTGCTAGAGTCAAAGGGCCGTTCACACAATGTCGAGACACGTCTGAGACGGGACGCCAAATTCCAAGCCACGCGAGTAGACTCAGTCAATGGTGTGTGCCCCGAGACCCGGTCTGCCTGCATAGTGCGTCTTTTTGACGTCCCGTTAAAGATTGAGCTCATCGATCCGCCTAGCAACGATGACTTTTCCACGGTTTCATGGAAGATCGATGAACCTGGATACTTCCAAGACTACTATCGTCCGTTCATCGACCATTTGAGCGGCAGCCATACACAAACGGAGGTCTTCGCAGAACTCGCGTTCGAGGTAGCAGATGCTGAGCTGTACGGACAAAGCGTACGCGTGGGGTTACCCAAAGAAATCTATGAGCATCCAAGTAGAGCGCCAGAAGTGACCGCGATGCTGATCAGGAACCTTGAGCAAGAATCCGATGCTAAGGTGAGCATCGGTGCAGACGGAATTCTATTTGCTGGCGTCCTCCCCCAGTCCAGGGAGGTCGGCTGATGCCCTCGCAACACACAGAGGAGGCCTTCGAAACTGCCATCGAGAATCACTTGATCGCGGCTGGCGGTTACGAGCCCGGCGACAGGGATGCCTTTGATCGCGACCGAGGCATCGATCCGGGAGTCTTTCTTGCTTTTGTCCGGGAGACCCAACCCAAGGAGTGGGAGTATTTGGAGAACCTGCAGAAAGACAAGGCCGGGGAGACCTTGCTTGACGACCTGTGCCGTGCACTAGGCTCCGAGCACGAGGGATGTCTTTCCGCCCTGCGCCATGGATTCAAGTGCTTCGGAAAGCTCTTTCGTGCAGCCTATTTCGCCCCGGCGAGCGGCCTCAACCCGGACACGCAGAGACTCTACTCTGCAAACCACCTCACGATTACGCGCCAGCTCCGCTACTCGGACAGACACAGCAACACTATTGACGTGGTCCTGAGCCTGAACGGTATCCCGGTTGCTACAGCTGAGCTCAAGAATCCCATGACAGGCCAGACGTGTCGTGACGCCGTCGCACAATACAAGAATGACCGCGATCTTGTCGACCTCATCTTCCAGTTTAAGAAACGTGCAATCGTGCACTTTGCCGTGGATACGGACGAAGCGTACATGACAACGCGTCTTCTAGGCCGGAACACACGCTTCCTTCCTTTCAACAAGGGCTGCGGCACCGGCGCTGGTAACCCAGACAACCCCGGTGGCTACAAGACCGCCTACCTGTGGGAGGAGATTCTGGAGCGGTACAGCTTCTTGGACATCCTGGCGCGGTTCATTCACCTCCAGGTGGAAGAGAGAAAGCTCAGGGGGAAGCCCGTCAAGCGTGAGAAGATGGTCTTCCCGCGCTACCACCAGCTTGACTGTGTACGGAAGCTCGTCGCCGATGCACGGGGGAAGGGTACGGGCACAAACTACCTCGTCCAGCACTCCGCCGGAAGCGGCAAGAGCAATTCTATCGCCTGGCTCGCGCATCGGCTAGTCACTCTCTACGACGACAAGGACGAGAAGATTTTTGACTCGATTGTCGTCGTGACCGACCGAGTCGTGCTCGACCAGCAGCTTCAGAACACGATCTACCAGTTCGAGCATAAGCAAGGCGTGGTGCAAAAGATTGACATTGATTCTACGCAACTTGCCCAAGCACTCGCCACCGGCGTGCCTATCGTAATCACCACACTCCAGAAGTTCCCCTTTGTGACAGAGAAAATCGGTGATCTGCCCAAGCAAAAGTACGCCGTCATCGTTGATGAGGCCCACAGCTCACAGGGCGGCGAGTTGTCTACAGAACTCAAGGCAGTTTTGGCAGGAGCGGTCATTGGTGAAAAGGCTGAGAAGTATGTAGCTGCAGAGAGTCTGCCGGACTACGAAGAAGAGATCCTCCGCACCATGGTCAAGCGCGGACGCCAGCCCAATATCTCCTTTTTCGCATTCACGGCCACGCCGAAGTACAGGACTCTGGAGGTTTTTGGCCGGCCAGACTCAGATGGCAAGCCACTTCCTTTCCACCTCTACAGCATGCGCCAAGCGATTGAGGAGAACTTTATTCTTGACGTGCTTAAGCATTATACAACCTACAAGACTTACTATCGACTCATCAAATCTATTGAGGATGATCCGAAGGTGAACAAGCGCAAGGCTGCACGGGCCCTGGCACGCTTCTTGAGCCTACATCCACACAATATCGGCCAGAAGACCGAAGTCATGGTGGAGCATTTCCACCATTTCACTATGCACAGAATCGGAGGTAAGGCTAAGGCGATGGTGGTTACGTCGAGCCGGCTTCACGCCGTGCGCTATAGGCAGGCGTTCGACAAGTACATCGCCGAGAAAGGCTATAACGGTATCAAGACGCTCGTCGCATTTTCTGGCAGGGTGGTCGATCCGGACATCCCGGGTGTTGAATACACGGAAGTCAGCCTGAACGAGGGCATTCGGGAGAAGGAGTTGCCTGAGAAGTTCGCGACAGATGAATACCAAGTTCTAGTTGTCGCCGAGAAATACCAGACGGGTTTCGACCAGCCACTGCTGCACACCATGTACGTGGACAAACGGCTGGCAGGGATTCAGGCTGTTCAGACCCTCTCTCGCCTGAACCGAACACATCCCGGCAAGGAGGACACATTTGTGCTGGATTTCGTGAACGAGCCGGATGAAATACTGACTGCGTTCCAGCCTTACTACGAGCAGGCGCTCGTCGGCGAGCGCGTGGAGGCACAGCAATTGTATGAGCTCCAAGCCAAGCTGGACGCTCAGCAGGTGTACCACAAGTCCGAAGTCGAAGAGTTCGCCAGGGTCTTCTACAAACCCCGCAAGGACCAAACCGCGGGTGATCATGCCCGGATGAATGCGTGTCTCGACCCGGCTGTCAACCGTTACTCTAAACTTGAGGAAGAGATCCAAGAGGAATTCCGCAAGACGCTCGTAGCGTACCGGAATCTCTATGCCTTCCTCGCGCAGGTGATCCCATTCCAAGACTCTGATCTTGAAAAACTATACTCCTACATCCGTTTCCTATTGACCAAGCTACCCAAGCGTCGTGGACCTGTCTACAGTTTCGACGACGAGGTGGCTCTCAAATACTACCGGCTTCAGAAGATCAGCGAGGGTTTGATCGACTTGAAACCCGGCAAAATAGAAACGGTCTCAGGTCCGACGTCCGTTGGCACAGGTGCTCCCCACGACGTGCAGATCGAGCTTTCCCGGCTGATCGACATCCTCAACGAACGGTTCGGCACCGAATTCAAGCCTGCAGACCAGCTTTTCATCGACTCCATCCGGGAAGACGCCGCGGCGAACACAAACCTTCGCCAAGCTGCGCTCGCCAACACTATGGAGAATTTCGGATACGTTTTTCTGGAAGCGCTTGAGGGCCTCTTCATCGACAGAATGGAACAGAATGAGGAGATAACCTCTAAGTATATGAACGAGGAGGAATTCCGGGATATCGTCAGCAAGTGGCTCCTCAAGCAAGTGTACGAGCAAGTCCGTTCAGACGAGGCACAAACGGCAGATTCGTCCGAATCCGCCGGAGCTAGTTTCTAGTCTTGCTGAAAGAAGACCAGAAGACGGTATTTGACATTTCGTGGAGATTGCTGAGTACCTGATTCTGAAGGTCAGGTGCGGTTGGAGGGCGCTTGCAGGCTACCCAGATGTCAATTATCGTTGCTAGGCGATTTTCAGGAGTGCCAGAAACATAATCTGGAGCAAAGGGTAAGTGGGTCAAAAGAAGCCGCGTTACATAACAAAACAGTTGTTCCTCAACAGTGTTGTTTGCCCGGCCTTGGGGTGGCTGATGAGGATTGAGCGCGTCTCAAAGCCTGCAACCATGGGAGAGAAGTTCCGAATGGAGCAGGGTCTCGAGGTCGGCAAGAGAGCCAGGGAGCTTTGGCCGGACGGAGCTCTAGTTGAAAAGGAAGACCTACAATCCGCAGTTGAGAACACCGCTGCGCTGATGGGTAACCCTGCTACTCAGGCGATTTTTGAAGCGACATTTATGATAGATTCGTACATAGCCAAAGCCGACATATTGGATCGGACGAAGGATGGGTGGCATCTTGTTGAGGTCAAGTCGAGCCTGAACGACAAGGCAGAATTCATCGGCGATATGGCCTATACTGGGATGGTTGTTCAGAGATCAGGGTACGGTGTCTCAAATGTGTCTCTAATGCTGATTTCGAAAGAGTTCCGCTTGGGTATGCCTAACGAGAGCCTATTCGTCCAGGTGGATCATAGAGGAGAAGTTCTTGAAGCCATTGATGGGTTCGGCCTTTGCTGGGAGGAGATCGAAAGGATTACCAGACAGCCAGAAATGCCAGAACCTAAACTCCAGTTTGAGTGCCGCACTTGCCCTCTGTTCAAGGAGTGTTTAGGTAAGAACGTGGAGAATCCCATATTCGAGATTCCCCGAATCAGGCAGGCCAAGTTTGCCGGACTGGTGGAGCAGGGGATCATGTCCATAGAGGGCATCCCGAGAACCTTTTCGCTCACAGAGAATCAGTCAAGAGTGAGGGCTTGTGTCCAGTCAAAGAAGCCCTTTGTCGCACCAAGCTTAGCCGGGGAGTTGGGATCTGTCCACTGGCCAGCCTTCTATTTGGACTTTGAGACAGTACTGACAGCAATACCTCTGTATCCAGATATCGCACCTTATGCGCAGATTCCGACGCAGTACTCCATCCATAGGTGCCCGAAGCCGGGTCAAGTTGACGAGCACTTCGAGTATCTAGCTTCCCCACAGGAGGACTGCAGAAGAGAGCTCGCAGAGAGACTAATTGAGCATCTCAAAGGAGAGGGAAGTATCATTGTTTATTCCAATTTCGAAAAGACTATCATTAAATCTCTCATTGATGTTTGCCCTGACCTCTCTCAAGATCTGAGTTCCTTGATTGACCGAATGGTTGATCTTCAAGCGATCATCAGAAGGAACTTCTACCACCCAGATTTCCACGGGAGCCTGTCGATAAAGAGGGTGCTCCCAGTCCTGGTGTCCGACCTGTCTTATGAAGCCCTGGAAATAGGCGATGGTGATGCAGCCATTGCGACTTTTGCGTGGCTGGCACACGGCAAGTTTGACAAGAAGGAGGCCGAAGCAGCGAAAAGGAATCTGCTGGAGTACTGTAAACAAGATACGCTGGCTATGGTTAAATTGCACCAGCGTTTGATCGAATATGCCGCAGGTTCGGGCCTGTGAGTCTCGCGTTGACGGAACCCGTGAATCCACGATGCCCTGCCGGGTTCGGATAGCTGGGGCACTGGACACAATTCCCCCGAACCGCAACGGTTCATCCCTCGGGGACAGGCATAAACTTATAAACTTTTGAGGCTATCTGTACGCAATCGTCCTCATTATAGCCGATTTCTTCCTGTGGGGAAAGATGGTTGATTTGGGGTAGAAGGCGGCGGGGTTCTTGGCGATTTCTCCGCTTTCAAGGTGCTTTGTAGGGTCTGGGGCTCGCCGTCCTTCGGCCGATTTGCAAGGCGCATGCTCGCACTGAGGCGCCTCGGCGTTCCTCCGAGGCGAGTCGAAGTGCTCCCCGGACGCAACCCTTTCCATAACCTTTCTCGTTGTGCGGCTATTAACCGGGAACCTTCAAATATCAAGGAGTTATCAAAGAGCAAGCCGTTCCGGCCGACCGGAAGCGTCGTCAAGATACATTTGTCTCCTGCAGTGCCGCCTCAGGCGCCGTCAGCACGTGGAAACCAAGCTGTATAAGCCTATCGAGTTCCGCCTCGGACGGATCAGGGATAGCCCAGACCAGTAGTTGGCGAGGGCGAGAACTGGCGACATAAGCCAGCCGAGTAGCTTCAGAGGCAGGATTATCGAGCCACATTGTCCAATAACCATCACTTGTTCCGCGTGTATCAAGGGATGACACCAGCATCAGCGCTTCCAGTGTTTCCCCTTTGACGTTGTGAATTGTCGTTATCCGCAACTGTTCATGAGCAGAGGAATTTGATGGGAAAGCCCTCAAGACTTGGTTGTTGCGTTTCCCCCGTGGCGTGGAAAATAAGGGCAACGACTCACCCGTTTTGTTTCTCGCAACCAAAGGAGGGAAAACGCAGTCTGACAAAGTTGCTCCGAATATACTGACGCTCTTGCTGAGGTGTTCATGCATTCTGTCTCTTGTGGCCTGGGTCCAATCTGTCCAACTTTGCTCCAAGTTACTGAGTCGCGCATCTTGGCAACATTTGCACAAGGTTGCAGCCAGAAACAGGCGCCATGTCAAGGCAGAATCCATGGATTCGGGCCGATAGTACTCTCGGGCATTGGTCGATTGCTTCGGAAAGAATTTCTCGGTTACAAAGCGTCCGAAGAATTTGAGTGCATCCTCGGTCGCTTGACGGCATCCTGTCTTCCAAAGGTGGACGGCTATTGCCAACCTTTCTTGATAATTTCTGATCTGCCCGCTATCTGCAGGTCTCATCCTGGAGACGTTTGCCCAACTCCTGGTTACGACAGCAGAACGTTGCTTGTCGATTCCGGATTGTTCTAGATAGCCACTAAACCAGCCCGGCAATTTCATCATTTCGTCTTTCTTGAAGGACACGCAGACGCATGGGCACTCCTGCGTGCTTACATGAATAGACGTAATATTGTCTGTATTGCCAACAAGAGCGGTACACAGGTCGGCAATCGGTTGACAGTTACGATAATTGGTCGACAGGGGCAAGATGTTGAATTTCTTTTCCTGCGTGTATTCCTCCACCTTCTCCGGGAGGACCTTCTTGAATTCGTATATAGCTTGGTTGAGATCGCCGACACAATGCAATGCTGTCCCCTGCAATCGAAGCTCATCCAAAATTTGTATCTGTCGCCAAGACAGGTCTTGGCATTCGTCTATGACAATAAAAGGGAAGCGGCGAGAGAGAAGCAGTGCAAACCTCGCGTTATCTGATAGAAGCTCAAAGCAAATGCGCTCGATGTCCTGATAAGTGGCAAACCCCGCCTTTTCAAATCTCATTTTTGTTTTTTCCAAGTCAGTTACTTGCCACTTTTCAAGAGTCTCTGAATTTCTCGCACCGTCTATCCTTTGGGTGCCAGAAGCAAAGATGTATTTCCCGGTTTGGGTATCAAAGTAGTAGTGATTCGCTGCTGGCTTGCCAGTCTGTCCGAACACGTATCTTGTCTTGAAGGCGTTCAAGAAATCTGCTTGCGACGCACTATCTATTACACGAATTGAGTGGTCTTCATTTTTGCCATCATATCCCGTCACAATGTGGGCAAAGGGATGGGCGATATAGCCATGTAGCCAACTGTCAATTGTGCCAATGAAGTGTGGATACCCGATCTTCTTCGCGCCAGCGAATTGGCCTGCACGCTTCTCAATGACTTTGGCCGCATTGTTGGTGAATGTCAGGACGGCAATGCCTCCCGGCGTTTTCTTCCATCGCATCATTTCGAATGCGGCCTTCAGTCCTACCACTTCCGTTTTGCCACTGCCAGGACATGCTTTCAAGAACACACAGCTTTCAATAGATGACAGGACATAGTCTAATTGCTCTTCTGATTTCTCTGCGATTCTGCAAGTCTCATACTCACGGCATAATGGGTTGGTTCGTCCCAAAGAGGAATGACACTCCGATGGTGTTACATCAGAAGGCTTGCCGCAAATGAAGCCGGCAAGATACTCGGTCTTCTCCTCACGATTCATCCGGGTTGCCTCCACAGGCCCAGATGACTGCCTTGCGTATGTACTCTGGAACGGGAATTATCTCGTTAGATAACACCAATTGGGTAGCCAGCGCTTGTGCAAACTCACCTTTATCAATATGTTGGAGCAAATACATTGACGCATCCGCCCTACTGTCTTCCGATTCTGTACACCAATTTTTTCGGGTGAGCCCTTCATAATACTCTCGGATGCTCCCATCGGTGTCCACAAGCGACAAGGCCACGGGAATCAATACCTTTAGGTTGCTTCCTTCCATGGCGAGATCGTATTCGAATGTCTTGAGCGGGCTTGAATATAACCTAGCCCGCTCAGATGCACGTGCAGCGTCCTGAAGGTTAAGAGCGGGGTTCTCCCCCTTTGCGAGATTCGATGGTGTTGGTTTTGAATCTTTCGGTGGATCGTTATCGGTGATTCCAGCGCAACGCACAGGGACGCTCTCAGAACCACTTTCGCAGAGGTCAGCGAACAACTGCATGAAATGCTTGAAGTAGATCCCATTCATGTTGATGACCGACACTCCTGCGTCCTCCAGGGTTTCCGGCAGTTCCTTGTGTTCACGCAATACTATCTTCGCGAGCTCAGGCAGTAACATCGCCTCTCCAATACCTTCAACAAGGATGATGCCTCGAGCGAATAGCAAAGTCGACTTGGTGGCGTCGAGCCACCGATTCAAAAAAGCCTTGCTATGATCGGTGAGACCGCAAGAACGTAGCGCAATGGCACGCGGCATCTCATTCACGACACATAGTTGGATTACCGTGTCCAGGGAAACAGATGAGGCAAGAACGGGCGAATGAGTCGTGACGATTACCTGGACATTTTTGTCTCTGGCGGTGTTCTCAAGATACTTAAGTAGACGAATCTGGAGTTGGGGATGTAAGTGGGCTTCAGGTTCTTCAATCAAGAGCACCCGAAGGTAATCCGTTTCGTCATGAGTTTCGGTGAGTTCAGCAAGAACGGTGGCGAGGTAGAGCAAATTGTTGTAACCCAAACTGTTTTCATCAAGCACCCTGAAATCCGCTGGAGAAGATGCACCTCCGATATTTGGAAAAAACAAGAGTCTCAGGCTTTCCACGATCCGGCTGAAGCTGACTTCGCTGAATTGGATATGCGTATCCTGGCCAAAAACTGAACCAAGAGATTCGAGCAGGCGCGTTCGGATCAGATTATTTGCCTGAGCGATTGGTCCATCCTTATCGCTTGACAGCTGCTTATTGAACTCGTGAACCTCTTTTTCTAGTGGCAGTGGCTCACCCTTCTGCTTTGCTTCCTGAATAGCCTGGCGTTGCAGATTCTTCAGGAGTCGGGCCAGCCTAGATGATTTCCCTTCAGATAGTCTGGCTTCAGCATCACGAAGAGGGGGCAGGTACACACAATTGATTGTATCGAACAGTTCCCACTCGAACATGCTTGCCTGCGACGCGCCGCCCCAAAGGGTTCGTTTGTAGCGACCTCGGTGGTTTGGTTTGTTATCCACGAGTAGCGCCAGCGAAGCGTTTCCATCCATGTCCGACCACGGTAGGAACGCGACATGTTCTTTATCCGACAAGTCAGCGAAAACCGCTCGAAGACGAAAGGCTTGCGCTGCTTCCTGCAAGGGATGAAAGGGGCGGTGGAAATCGGATTCTGTCACTGGGCTGTGGCCAAATTCGTCCTCTCTAAGGAGAAGACGTATTGCGTCAATGATAGCGGTCTTGCCGGAGGCGTTTTCTCCCACAATCACATTCAGACCCTTTCGCAGAAAAACGGAAAAAGGGTTCCGAAAACCCTTGTAGCCCTCAATGTGTAATTCATTCAAATACATATGGGCCTCCATGTGCTTCGCCCTTCATCATCCCCTAACCCCCTTTTCAAGTTTCTTGGTGACGCAGCATCACCAAATCGTCATCCAATCCGTGCCGCAGAAGGTCCAAACGAGGTGAGTCGGATGCCATATGCTCTGCGGAGACAGGCCCATACCTTTACGGGCAGGCTCTAGGGCTTCATGCCCTTCTTGAGAGAGATTGGGGACGGTGCATGACCCTCCGACCTTGCGAAGGATTTACAACTTTCTGACAAAACCTGCCTCCAGAAAACCGATACTGTCTGAGGTTCCAACTTGCCTTTCCCTGCCGTAACTGAACTCTACCCAAAATCAGCACCGATGTCAAGCACCCCGATCATCTGGTAGTGTCCTAATTTGAAAGGCGATTTGTCTAGGTATGACAAAAGTAGCATTTTCATTTGAAAAAATAGAGTAGTGAGGAAAAGACTTGACATTCAAACGAAAGATGCCAATATTGGCGTTAGGTATAGTCTGCGTTTTTCTGTATTTGGCAAAAAACAACCACAACAAGCTGGCTTTGGCTGCAATTATGCCCGATTTACCGATAACCGAGCGTCAAGTAGAACGTATCTTGACGAAAGAAATGCAGATCACCGATAACATCAGGTGGAACAAGAAGCAAAACTACAACACCTGGGAAGCCAAGATCGATGTGAAGCATCCCCAGCGCAAAATCGCCCTAGAGATTAGAATAACTGTCAATGATAGCGATAGGGGCAAGTATTCCATAAACTTACTTCTGTACCGCTACTACCGCATTAGGGCATGTTGTGTTAGAGGTAGCCATGTAAACCCCCACACTGACACCAATCGATGGCATCAAGAGACACATACACACAGGTGGACTGACGTTTGTCGTGGCATGTGGGCGTATACTACGAAAGGCGCCAGCACTGAAACGATGGAGGAAGTGTTTCGAGCTTTCTGCAGACAATGTGGCATCACATTTAGCGGAAAATGGCAAGAGCTACCCAAGAAACAGAGTGCATTATTCGAGAAGGAATGATTATGAAATGCAAGGACTACATCGCCGCCTACTTGACTACCTTAAAGGGTGATTTCCAGTGCAGGGAAACAGAGGGAAGGCTTTGGGTTATATCGCCATACGCTCTTCCAGACGGCGATTTAGTTGAAGTCGTGGTTTCTGAAAGCCTAGGGGACAGGGCGAAGGTAACCGACCTTGGAGAAACCCTAAGGCATCTGCTGAATTGGGGTTATGACCCGCGAACCACGACAAAGGGGCGATACCTTCTAGGAGACATCCTGAAACGCTTCAACGTGCAGATTGAGAACGGTCAGATTCAGAAGAGAACCGCGAAGAGTGAAATTGGCCAGGCCATGTTTGATGTTATCTCTGCCTGTGTAGCAACATCTGAGCTGATATATATGTCACGCGCCTATCAACCAGCGAAGTTCGTGGAAGAAGTTTCGCGCTACCTAGATAGCCACGGTGTCATGTATGAACCGGGAACCGAAGTGACTGGCTCAACGGGCAAGACCTACAAGGTTGATTTCTTTTTCCCTCGTGTAGACAGCAAGCAGGGTATGCTCGAAGCGCTATCGCCAGGAGGTCTTGGCGCAGTCAGCAGAATAGTAGACCATACCGTTAGGATGTGGCTAGACATAGGAAACAAAAAAAAGTGGCGCGGCACCCTCTTGGACGACAGGGAAATCGAATGGAAAAAGGTGGACATCAAAATCCTTGAAAAAGAGAGCGATGTGTATTTCTGGCAGCAACGGAGAAGCATGCTTGCAATTCTCCAGCTCACCTAATGCTGACGCTGCGTAAACAATTCCCCCAACGCTAGATGTGATCCGTAATCCCAGCTTCCATAGTAGGCATAACTCTAAGGCTTTGCTGTATTCGCATGAAGTTGTAATAGAAAAGGTGCAGGGTAGGGGAACATTAGTCTTGGGGACGGTGCTTGAGAGCGCCAAGAAGCTCTTTAGCTCTTGCCCGCCTGGGTCTAGGTTGACTTCCCGTCTTCGCTCTCGCTAGCTTCGACGGACAAGCGTCGGGCTTCGCCGGCGTGAGTCCGGACTGGACAAAAGTTAGCCACCAATACTCCATTTCACTTTTTCGAAAAACCGACGAAGACCAGAACCCAATACCTCCTCAGCCTAATATGTCGATATGTTGACAATTGTGCACATATCAACATATAATTCAGCAGACATGGGTAATGTGAAAGGAATGCAGCAATGAAAGAAAAGGATTACCGGGCGTCCAGGCTCATGAGGGAGTTGGGAGTTCCTATCAGGTATCAGATTGTGAAGCTGTTGGATGAAGGTCCAAAGACTGTGGGTCAGCTTGCACAGCTCCTGG
>SOJN01000122.1 GCA_004376575.1 candidate division TA06 bacterium
ACTTTCGCCTGTGTCCGACATGACCAAACAGGCCACATTCTTGAGTAATATGCCCGCAATGACAAAGTATCGCGTACGGGTCCCATTTTCCATTTTCGGATCTAGTGGATTTGTTGGTATGTTACTTGTTTGTGAGGCGCTTGATCAGATCTGCGTACTGCTCATATTCTGCCACTAGTTTCGCTCGATCGCCCGGCTCAAAATCCGAGAAGTCAAACCCTGGAGCCATGGTTGTGCCCATGAGGGCGAATCGACCCCCTTCTGCAAGAAAGCTCCCCTGCCACACTTGCATGGGCACTACACACTGGACTACCTGCCCCTTCAGGATATCATGCCCGAGGATTATCGTCCTACCTGTGCCGTCCGGGTGAAGCTGGAGCATCGTCACCGGGTCTCCAAGGTAAAAGTGGATGACTTCGTCAGTAGGCAACCGGTGCATTGCTGAGAAAGTGTCCGGAGTCAACAGATAGTAGATTGCCGTCCCGATGTGCTTGTCTGAACTGTACCGGTCGGGTAGGGCGGACGCTGGAACCTGCTCCGACGAACGGTAGGTCTCTCTATAGAAGCCACCCTCGCCCGGCAAAGGCTGAAGACCAAGCTTCTCAATGAGAATGTCAGCATTCATGTTTCCTCCTGGTAGATTTGGGGTCAATAATGCGTTTCCGTTGCGTGTCTTCCCAAGTCAACTCTATCAGTTGTAAATCAATCCCGAGATTGCTTCGCCCCCACGGGGCTCGCAATGACAGTCTCTTCTTTTGCACTGGGGGGCGTATTGCCCTTCTCCCCTCGACTCCGCTCGGGACGGGCAGCACAGGCAATAGGCCCCTACAATTGTCCCCAGTTGATAGCTGACAGCTTGTCTAGAGTTCGTCAAACACATCAGTTGGAATGTCGATTCCGCTTATGGAGTAAATCCGCCACTTCTTGCCTTCTTTGACGAAGCCGAGTTTGATCTCTCTTCCTTCAGTCAGAGTCCCAAGAAGTAACATGACTTGATCCTCATATTTAGCGATAACCTTCGCCTTGAAGGTGGCCGCTGCTCTTTTGCCCTGTACATTCACTTCAAACGAATCGTAGAGGACTCTTATGTTATCGAATCTATCAAAACCTCCCTCCAGGAGTCCCCTCAATTGCTCTCTCATCACCATTGTCGAATCCCACTCAGCCACTGCTATATGACTCATGCATTCATCCACCTTCTCATTCCTTATATCCTCAATCGCCCTTTTCAGGGTCATCTCAATTCTTCTCTCGTCACTCACAAACACGAATCTAAAAAGAAGTGCTACAATGACAATCAGCAAACACACACCTGCGACGACCATCACAGGCCTTAAGGATACACGCATCAGTCCTCCTCGTATTCCGCAAGAATCCGGCCGACAAGATAGAAGGATCCTGTCACCAGAATCAGTTCATTCACACTGGCTGATTCTCTTGCTTTTCGGAATGCCTCACCGCTGTCTTCCACGACCTCCACTGACCCGACCAGCCCCTTGAATGATGAAGCCAAATCTTCAGGCGCCATTGAACGCGGCAAGTCAACCTTTGTCAGGTATACCTGATCAAGGGCTGGAGCCAGTTCTCTTGCGAACCCTTGATGATCTTTCTTCTTCGTCATTGCAATCACTGCTTTCACCCTTTTACCTTTGAAGAGCTTTCGTACAGAATTGGCTAGAACTCTTGCGGAGTGAGCATTATGCGCTGCATCCAAAACAACAAATGGATCCCGCTCGACAATCTGGAGCCTTCCTTTTAGAACTACATTGCTGAAACCCTCTCCGGACACACTCTCGTTGAGTGTCTTCAGAGTGAGATAGGCGGTCGCGGCATTCTCAATCTGGTGCTCGCCCAGAAGTGGAAGAGAATAAGTCTCTCCTTCTATCTTGAATTTGGAGCTTGAAATGTCGGATTGGACAACCTCGTATTTCAAATCTCTTCCTACCAGCTTGAGTCCCGCGTCAAGCTCTCTGCACCTCGCCTCTATAACCTTGAGCGCTTCCTCTGTTTGCGGAGCAGACACCACAGGAATCCCTTTTCGGGCAACCCCCATCTTTCTGTCCGCAATCTCCGCAATCGAATCCCCAAGGACATGAGTATGATCCAAGCTTATGGGGGTCACGACTGAAAGAATGGGATTGGCCACGTTTGTGGCATCGTTCCTGCCTCCTAATCCCACCTCGAGAAGAGTGTAGTCTGTCCTTTCTTCTGCAAAAAACCTGAATGCGATCGCTGTCAGAACCTCGAACACGGTTCTGTATCCGCCAGCACCTCTTCTTATGAATGGCTTCATCTCTTCATAGATGGATGAGAACCTCTCTTCGGGAATCTTTTCTCCGTTAACTCTTATCCTTTCTCTTACCTCGATGAGGTGGGGGGAGGTGAATATGCCCACATTCCGGCCTGATGCCCTGAGACAGGAGGAAAGGATCTCTGCTGTAGAACCCTTTCCCTTTGTCCCGGTTATTATGATTGGATTCTTCAGCCCCTTGTGTGGACTGCCCACATTTTCAAGAAAGCCCCTGTACCGGGCGAGATCGAACTCCCGTGGGTACTCGACCAACCTCTCGTAGTCGACCAGGGAGTACAACTCCTCCAGACAGTTCTCGTATTTCATAGAGGGAATTCTAACTGGTTAGAGGCTATCTTACAAGAAAAGGGTCGTTCCAATAAAACCTCGTGACACCCTCATCTGTTCCGAAGAAAACATAATCACCATGGATTACAATCGCATTCACTTCTTCTCCAATTAGACCGTCTCTCTTATCATACTTAATCCAGTCACCGATATCCTTCCTGAGGTGCGCCACACCAGAACCTGTTCCCACCCAGAGATTCTTCTCGTCGGCGGCCAACACCCTCAACTTCTCGTCTGGAAGGTGCACAGGATAAGTGAACCTCTTCCATGTTTTGCTTCTCATGTCAAAGCTGATAAGGCCACGCCACGTTCCAAACCATATCTTGCCACTGTCAAAAAGCAAATAATTAGTACTCACTTCAAGCAATCCTTCTGGATCCTTAAACTGTAACCATTTGCCCGATTGGATATCCAGGATGAAGACACCTTCTGAAGTTGCTACCCAGAGACTCTCATTCGAAACTGCCAGATGGTTTATCCTGACCTTCAGTTGAGTCATCCTTGTGAAGTCAGATGAGGACACGTCCATCACCGCCAGTCCGTAACTTGTACCGACCCAGAGGCTGTCCCCATGGACAAGTTCGGCAGTCACTTCATTCCGAGGAAGACCATCAAAAACGGTGAAGGTCTTGAAAATCCCCTTTTTCTTGTCGAAACGAGTCAACCCATGTTCTGTCCCCAGCCACACGTATTTGCTGTCAGCAACAATAACGCTGATTCTGTTAGAGAAAAGGCCAACGTCATTCTCTTTGTCGTAGTAAACCCAGCTACTGTCAGTCTCGCACCATCTGGTTACTGCCGGTGCATCAACAGCCTTGCCTCCAAACCACAAAGTCCCTTCGTCCAGGTACATTGCATCTACTCCACCTCCTGCAACTCCCATCAAGAGGTGCGTACTTGTCAAATCAATAAGGTCGTACTTGAAGGAGCCATAACCCTCTGTGCCAACCCAGAGAATCTTACCATCCTCAACAGCAGCCGTCATGTTATACCTTTCCAAATGTCTCCCCGGAATATAGAAGGGCGCGAGAAAAGAATATCGGGGTTTCTTAATATCCACCTCTCCCCTCTTCCCGAACCACTTTATGTCGTCTTCAAAGCGGTCCACTGGGACCCAGCTGCGGGTAATCTTGTCAAACCTGATTTTGAGATCCGGCCCCTCTCCCCAGATGTACTCCGCGTTAACCCCTATGGAGGTGAAGGAGCCTCCAACTCCTTCCATTTCGTATGACTCCCAATCCTCCAATGTGCTCGCGTAGGAGTATATGTTTGAGCCGGAAGAAACGAGAAGGTTATTTGTGTACACATCAATCCCAACCACATCCACATTTCTTGTCGGCAGTCCGTCCCCTGTTGTGATCGGATCACCCCATCTTTCTTTCAACTTGTCATAAACACATATCCCATCTCTTGTCCCGAAGTAAACGAATCTCAAATCGACAGCTATTGATGTGATATAGCGCAGGTCGGTGTAGCTGACCCAATCTTCAGGCAGGTACTGAGTGGCTTCAGCAGAGAAGACTATCAAGCTGGAGAAAACGATCCAGATAAGAAGAATGAACCTGTTGGGTTTCAATCTTTCCTTATTGGAGAGCGGGCTATATCCTCGTGGCCCTGTCCATTCATGCGAGGGTTTCGCTCAAGCACTCTTTTATGGCCAGAGAGATGTTTTCCATTATGTCACCGGCAACAAGGGAGTACTCAGTCACTCGCTCCGCACCTATGTCACCAGCCAGACCGTGAAGATAGACGGCAATCCTTGACGCGTCAATGCCTTCCAGACCCTGAGCGAGAAATCCTCCGATCATCCCGGTCAGGACATCACCAGAGCCTCCTGTAGCCATCCCTGAGTTCCCTGTCGGGTTGACATAAGCAAGACCTTCCGTACTGGTCACTACAGTTGGCGCTCCTTTGAGAACCACGGCGGAAGAAAACCTTTTCGATAGACTTATTGCGTAGTCTATCCGCTCCCTGTCTATTTCAGAAGCAGCGATACCAATGAGCCTCGAGGCTTCACCCGGATGAGGAGTCAACACCAGTGGCGCCTTGCACTTCCGAATGACAGACATATCAAATGACAGACAGCTGAGTCCATCTGCATCCACAACAGTCGGGCATTTGACTTCGGACAAAAGCTTGAGAACCAACTGGCCCGTACCTGGATTTGTAGAAAGGCCGGGACCGATAGCCAGAGCATCTGACTTTTCAAGGAATGAAAGAATAGCATCAAGGCCTCCCGGGGCAAGGGTTCTGGACTCAGTCTCCGGCAGTGGAAGTGTCATCACTTCTGTCAGCTTTACTTCCATCGCATCGTTCAGGCTCACCGGTATTGCGAGAGTTACCAGTCCGCATCCCACCTTTAGAGCTGACATACTGGCAAGTGCAGCCGCGCCAGTCATGCCCGGAGAACCTGCAACCACAAGCAAGTGACCAAATCTCCCTTTGTGAGCGCCACGTGGCCTTAATGGCAAAGCGCTTTGAACATAGCTCTCATCGATCAGTTCAACGTTGACCTTTTCCTTTTCTATGGCTATAGAAGGTATCTCAATATCAACAACATAAACATCTCCTGCACATTCCCTTCCTGGGTAAAGCAGCAATCCTCTTTTGGGAAGACAGAGAGTCGCAGTCACGTCGGCCACAACACATGGCCCTTCTGCCTGGCCGGTAGTGGAGTCAAGGCCGGATGGCATATCAATTGAAAACACTATTCCCTCGAATTGGTTTAGAACCTCGATAACCTTTGCAGGAAGACCGCCCGCTGCCCCTTTGAACCCCGTTCCAAAGATTGCATCCACGGCAACATCCGCACTATTGAGTCCTTCCTCCAGTTTTGAAATGGAAGTCTCGCTCTTCATCTCAACCACTTCTATTTTCGCTTTAAGGGCAATATCAAGATTAGTCTTTGCGTCCCCCTTGACCTCTGATTTCCCTCCAAGCAAGTACGATGTGACCGCTGCACCTGCATTCTTCAGGAACCTGGCAACAACAAAGCCGTCCCCGCCATTATTCCCTTTGCCACAGATAATCACAAATGAGAGATCTTCTACTTCTCCAACCTCTTCTTCTATTACCGAAAATACTCCGCGGCCTGCGTTCTCCATGAGTACGACCCCAGGAACGGACATACCCTCTATCGCCCTGGTATCTATACTTCTCATCTGCTCTGCTGTGACTAACTTCATCCAGGTAACTCCTTTAGCTCAGAATCACAATCGCAGTTGCGTATTCCGATGTGTGCGAGAGGCTTAAGGTGACCCTTCTTTCCCCCACCAGTTCGGCCACCCTTCCCTCCAAAGAAAAGGATGGCTTTCTACGGCCGTCATCAACCACCTCCATGTCTTTCCACCTGACCCCGTGAGACAGGCCCGTACCGATTGCCTTCAGTAGTGCCTCCTTGGCGCAGAACCGGCTTGCGTAGGACTGATATTTGTTCTTCAATGTTTCACTGAAGGCAATCTCGCCGTCTGTGAAGACCCTTCTCTTGAACCTCTCTCCCCACTTTTCGATGAGGCGTTGTACTCTACCCACCTCAACCAGATCTATGCCTACTTGAATTTCTTCTTCCCCTGCCTTTGGAGTTATTCCCATCAACTATGCCCACTAACTCATACACGTCGTCTATGTCGTACGTAGCGCCCGACTTTTCAGTGCCAAATGTGTTCCCATATCGGGTGAAGACAGTCTTCATGCCCAGATCCAAAGCACCTTGTATGTCTCTCTCTGGCCAATCCCCTACCATCAAAGCCTCCTCGGGTTTGGCTCCAAGAAGACTGAGGATCTTCCTGAAAGGCGCGGGATCCGGTTTAGTCACGTTGGTATCCTCAAACGCAACCACTGCATCAAAAAAGTGTTCCAGACCAAGATCACAAAGCCTCAGCCAGACCTGGCGCCTGGGAGCATCGGAAACCACACCAAGCTTCAGCCCTCTCTTGGTCAGCTCCATCAGCGTGAGTTTCACATGAGGATACAATACCAGGGCTGCCTCTCTCGCCCTCCGGTAGCCAACGATCCCGGCTGCATGGATTTTGTAATCTATCTCTCCCAGCTCCTCTTCCAGAAACGCGTCAAAGACCTGCTGATACTCTATGCCTTCCTTTTTGTATATTGCATATATCTTGTCCCGTGCTTCGTCCTTGGACATATTGAGGCCTGCGTCTATCATGCTCTCAATGGCAGCATCTATAGATTCCTCTTTCATCCGCATAAAGTCAACAAGCGTGTTATCCAGATCGAAGATAACAGCCTTTACCATATGACTCCTTAACCGGTGCTACTTGTTAGAAACGGGGATCTCTTTACCCATTGATATCTCCCCGTTGTCAATTCTAAGATGATAGCCACAGCCAGGATTGGTACATACCCACGCCTTGTACATGATGGATGATCCCTCCCTGCCATAGTCTGACAGTGGAACCAGAACACCCTTCTCGCACTCCAAGCAAATCGGATATCGCTCTTCCACTCTAGCCTCCTCCCGTCAAAGGACTATTCTTTCTGAACCCCGTCAAACCAACCGCGTTCCCTTTCTGCAGCTGATATCCGCTATCCTGGTCGGTTCTGGAATTCTGTACTTGGTGGCACATTTCAGAACCAACTCCTCCGAGGACGCGAAACTGACCAGATGGCCGGGTGACACGAAGACCGGCCTTACATCTGTCCTTGTTCTCACTACTGAGCCGACTCGATTGCCCTTGTACATGAGCGTCGACATACTCCCTTTTCTTGTCCCTGGTTCCTTGTATTTACCGACCAGTCTACTCTTGGCGCATCCAAGGGTAGGCCATCCAAGAAGCACGCCCATGTGTGCAGCAAGGCCCAGGCCCCGTTGATGGGCAATGCCCTGCCCATCAAACAATATGACATCTGGGGTCTTCCCCAACCTGGAAAGGGCATTGAGAAGAAGTGGTCCCTCCCTGAAAGTAAGAAGACCGGGTACGTAGGGGAACCGAACTTCTCCTTTGACCATCACCTCCTCTACTACTTCGAGTTCCGGAAACTTCATCACAATGCAAACGGCTGTAGCGCAGCCATTTCGGAAACCAATGTCAGCACCAGCAATCAGCCTCACTTTCTCGAAACCGTCAACAATCCTGACCTTTTTGCCCAGCTCTTCCTGAATCTGCCTGGCTTCTGCCGGGGAAACATCCCATCGATGGTGCTCAGCGACTGTCACCGTCTCACCCGTACAATAATCGTATCTTCACACCTAGCCGCCAACTCCCTTGACCTCCAACATCAAATAACTAAGGCGTTTTTTCCGTGTTTATGAATCTGGACCACCGACGATAGTCGGCCAGCTTGAATACTTTCTTCGTATCCGGCGACCGGGCCATCGCCAGCTCTTCTATCCCACAACTGGCATCCGCGCAGGAAAGGCAATTCCCCTTGCAGTCTGTGGCAGGCTTGAACTTATCTCCATCTCTCACATATATGGGGATGTCGATCCCTTCACAGTTTGTGCTGCTCATGAATTCGCTGTTCAACCCCACCGGCTCACCATCTGACAATTCAAACTCCATGCAAAGAGCGAACGTGACACCTTTCTTGTCACACTGGCTCCTCATGTGGTCGAATATCCTCCTTCTGTAAGCGACATTCGCATTCAAGTATCCACATATCTTCTCGCTGTACAGTCTTTCCAAATCTAGTATCACGCTAGTCCCAAATACTCCCATTGTCTCAAGAATGATTTGCTTCATCCCTATGGGGACATCCATCACTGAAGCCACGATGTGGCATGCACCAGAGTCGGCTGCTTTTGAAACCAAGTCGCTCAGTTCCTCTTTTGAATCTGTAACTAGAGGAACGATCGGGTCAATCCTCACCACGGTGTGTAGCCCCTTACCCCTTATGGCTGAAACCTGTCCGAAGAGCTGTTCGGTAGTCGCTCCCTCTCCCATCATGAGCTGTCTCTTACCTTCATCATTGGTGGTTATCGATACCTGGCCGAAGGAGTGTTCCTGCTCGGCCATCATATCCAGTACACTTCCGGGAACACGAGACTTGGTAACGAACTCTATGGGAATATTTCTTTCAACGAACTCTCTCACAATTCTTGAAGATAGCTGGTAGGTCTCCTCCAGTTTTTGAAAGGGGTCTGTTACCGGGGATAAATAACCGCACGACGCTACGTTCAGTGAATCCAGTTGTGATGCTATCACCGAATCAAAATCCTCAAATACTGTTACCATACCTGTCTCTCTGTACCTTTTGAAGTATCCTGCGTAGGACTTTGCGTAACAGTAGACACATCCGTTTGAGCAACCGTTGTACGGGTTTATGAGCATTCTCTCAGAGGTGCACTCTCTTTCATCCCTGTACCAGCCGTGGAGTTCCTTCTTTGACTTCACCAGAAAATGAGGAAGAGGATGATCTATCTTCTGTTCTTTCTCATCAGCCTTTTCAATAGAACTCATTTTCTTCCCTCCAGGAAATTCAATGCAGTCTCAGCAACCGCTTCCCGATTTGCCTCAGTCAGCGTTAGGACCTCCGTATCTCCTCTCTCAATCAACTCCTTTATAAATCCCTGTCGCCCAATCTTGACGGTCGCAAGAACTCTCGCGTCCGAGTCGAACGCCTTTTTCACAACATCCCTGAATCTCTTGGAGAGAAGCTCCATCTTCCCTATCTCGTCGATCACAATCAAATCGCAACCGGCCAGGCCCTCTTCAATACCAGTGACCCCTATTCTTTCGAGGTCTCTCAGGTTCACCCGGTATCTGCCAACTCTTGGCCCATGTTCGGCAAGAATTGTGGCAAGAACGCCTGCTCTGCCATCCAGGGTCTCTATCTTGAATCCGGTCCTTTTTCCGTCTTCTCTCACCTCCTGGGTAAAAAAGCCGGCCGTCTTTTCTCTTGTCGACCTGCCTACTACGGCCTTTATCAGTGTTGTCTTTCCCACACCTGGTCTGCCCATTATGAGCAGATTCTTCACTTCCCGGCCCATTTGGACTCCTCGGTGTTCGTCTCTTCCCTCCGCTGCCCCCTTTTGCCCAATGCAGCAAGGATCCACCCCGCAATCAGACCTACTATGAATGTGACGAGAAGAAGAAAAGTGGTAGGGATATCCCAACCCCAGCCCAGAAAACGGACCGTACTCCTGCTCAGATTCTGGAGAGCAAAAGCCACGACCAGAGCCACTATGATCAGGGCAATTATCAACCGCACACGCACCTGACACCTCCAAGTATAGTCCCTGAACGAGTTTAGGATAACAAAACTCCATTCGTTAGTCAAGTCAAATCTGGAAATCGGCCTTGACCAGCTCCACAAACTCATCTAAAATACTCTGAGTTAGAGAGGGGAGGTGAGAATCGGTAAGAAGTTCGAGGAAAAGTCAAATCGAATAGAACAGTAGATTAAGGAGGGTATGGTGACGCGAGGAAAGGTTTGTCTGATATCTGGGGTGCTCCTTGTACTCCTTTCAGCACAGTTTGGCTTTACTGCACCATCAATGTACGGGCCTAAGGGCCTTTTCAGGGTCATCAGCGCAGACCCTGAAGACATGGGCAGTTTCAGCATGAATCTTCATTTGTTTGCAACCCAACCATCTCTGGATACCGGCTATGTGAGTAGCGATACAGTAGACACTTTCCCCGCCGGCGCCACAGACGGATATGGGCAGGCACAGTTGTACATCTCCCTGTCCTACGCCATATTCGACATCTGGTCACTGTATTTCGGGGGCCACTTTATCGGAGATGCCGTCGAAACAGAAAACGTCAGTGGGCGCAGCCGGTCTCCGATAGGCCCCTACATGGGGTATGATAATAGACGTTCAATCGGCCTCGGAGACATGCAGGTTGGAACCAAATTGACCTGGCCACTTCTCTCCTCGGAGTCCGAGAGCAAAGTGTTCCTTGGCCTGGATGCGTTCGCATCATTCCCCACAGGAACAAAGCGGGACACGGTCTTGACACAGTCCGGCGGCGACATTCTTGAAAACCAGGGAGGAGTCTTCAGGTTCTTCTCTTCCAATGGTTATGACGGTGGTGGTCGACTCTTATTTACATTCAGGTCTCCTGGAGAGACTCCCGTGCTTTTCCATGCGAACGCCGGATACATATACAGATCCTTCGTGCCTGACATGATAGCCAACCAACTGGTGGCAGGTTTCGGGACGGAGGTTCAGATCGGCTACATTACACCCTTCATAGAGATTACCACAGAGCAGTGGATACACGATTCTGAGGAAATTTATGGAAATCCCCCCATAAGGATAAGCCCTGGCTTAAGGTTCTCGACACCAGTCGGATTAGCATTTGACCTCGGAGGCGACTTCCGCGTCTCCAGCGAGAATACTACTCCAATAGACGAAGAATCGTATGTGACAACTGGCGTTGGGACTTGCCCACCATGGGCTATCCATTTTGGCCTTTCGAATGTGTACGATTTCATCGTGCCTCCAAAGGCTCCTGAGACGGGAACAATTGCCGGCAAGATCTACGACAAAAAGACAGATAAACCCCTGGGAGCCACAATCAGTTTCCCGGGCGACACTGCTGTGCAAAGTACAACCAGCAACCCTTCGACAGGCCTTTACAAAATTACAATCGAGGAAGGCTCTTACAGAATCAGGGTGTCGAAGAAAGGGTACAGGTCAAAAGACGTCCCTGTACAAGTCGTTCCCAAGAAAACCGCGCTTCTGGACGTGGCTTTGGTTAGGAAGGTGGTGGCTAAGGGGCATGTCACTGGCAAGGTTACGGACGCTTCATCAGGTAAGGCTGTCGGTGCTAACTTGAGTTTTCCCGGGACCCAGCTTCCGAAGATAGCCAGCGATCTGAGCACTGGTATATACAAGGTGACCGTTCCCCCTGGCACATACACTCTGGAGGTAGTCGCAGACGGATACATACCCCAGGCCCTGCCGGTCATCGTCGAAAAGGACAGAACATTCATGCAGAACTTCGAGCTTCTGAAGAAGGGCGGAAAGATAACGCTGAGGGGCATTACTTTCGACACCGGCAAGGCAACGATAAAACCGATAAGCTATCCGGTCCTCGACCGCGCGGTCGATTTGCTGAGAAAGAACCCCAAGGCCCGAGTGGAAGTGCAGGGTCACACAGACAGTGTGGGCTCGGATTCATATAACATGCGCCTCTCCCAAGCAAGAGCGAATTCCGTTTACAAGTATCTTGTCGACCATGGAATTGACGCTGCGAGACTGACAGCAAGAGGTTATGGAGAGACTTCGCCGATCGCTGACAACAGAACAAGAGCCGGAAGGACACAGAATAGAAGAATCGACTTCAAGATTCTCGCGCAATAACTTCTGGCTTAAAACGCGCGACGAAAGGGGCCCTCTAACAGGGGCCCCTTTTCTCTCTATCTTAGAGTGCTTGCACCAAATGGGCGTGACCTCCCTCTCTGCTGAGAAATCCTAAATCCGAAATTCTAAGCACTTCACCCCGTTAGATAGATCTAATAAGAGGTGGGAGTAGTGTAGCAAACGGATATCTTGCACAGTGTATGAACTCGTTCTATGAAATCGCAGCTCATTATCTAACGGGGTAAACAATATCTAATGTCCAAAACGGGATTCCGGCTTCAGTTTCGTATTTGGGATTTTGGATTTGTTTAGGATTTAGGGATTAGATATTAGGATTTTCTCTTACAGCGTACAGCGAGTTAGAAGTGTTTAAAGCCCTCAGGTAGAAGTGGAGATTCGGTCCCGTCAGCAGAAACGAGGAAGACTCCGCTGCCCTCCTCAACTTGCCCGAGCTTGGTGATGGGTGTACTGCCAACCTCTTTCAGGTCAAGCCCGGCAGCTGTAAAGAGCAGCTCGAAGTCCTCTCCGCCAAAAAGAGCCATATCAAGAGCGGTAGCAGAAGAAGCTCCAGCGACGGTATGAACCTGGGGACAGATTGGTAAGCTCTCCACAGCTATCACCAGCTTGACACCACTCTCCTGTGCGATATGCCCTGCGTCAATGGCTAGGCCGTCAGATATATCAATCATAGAATGGATGCCCTGGTTCCGGACCAACTCCCTGGACTCTTTGACCCGTGGGATTGGTGAACTGTGTCTTTTTACAATGTATGCTCGAACATCCTCGTCAAGGTCGAGGCCCCTGGACAGAACAAGCCTACCTGCCTCTGATGCGCCAAGATCACCTGTAACGAAAATAGAGTCACCAGGTTTTGCTCCGGAACGAAGAGCGATATTTTCAGTTTCAACTTCACCTATCACAGTGACGGAAATAGCCAGACTCTTTGAACCCACCGCATCTCCCCCAACCAGCTCCACTCCGTACTCATCGCAGGACTCCTCAATTCCATCCAATATGCCATCCACATCCGCCACTGATATTGTGGGTGGGGACAGGAGAGACACCACGCAGTACCTCGGGACTCCGCCCATCGCTGCCACATCAGAGATGGAGGCCGCCATTGCTTTCATGCCAACTTCTTTGAAGGAGAAATAGGAAAGGTCGAAGTGGTTACCTTCAACAAACGCATCAGTTGTGATCAGGGTCAACAGAGCCGAATAGGCTTTGACAGCACAGGCATCATCACCAATGCCCACAACAATGTCCTGACTCTTGCGCCCGATCCTCCTGCGAATCCGCTCTATCAGCCCCTGCTCACCAAGTTCACTCAAATCCATCATTAACTCAAGCTATAAGCTGTACACAAAAGTACAAGGTAGGAATCGCGAAGTACGAAACCCAACCCCTTCCCTCCCTTGAGGGAGGGAATAAAAGGGAGGGTGACAACTCTTTACACCATCACATATAAGACATACCTGCCCTCCGAAGCTACGGGGGGCAAGGATTACCACAAGATTCTTCATTTATGGTTTTGTCAAGAGATCAGTGTTTTTCTGTGTTAATCTCGTGTGAATCTCGTGGTTTCAAGATTTCAGCAGGCTTTTGAGTTTGGCCAGTTCCTCCTTTTTTATTTTGAACTGATGCTCCACTTCGGGAAATCTACCGGCCTTGACATCCTCCACGTAGCTCTGGACCGCGTCCTTAGCAATGCTGGAGACGTCCGCATACTTCTTGGCAAACTTAGGCAGAAACTGCTCGAAGAGACCTATCAAGTCATGGATTACCAGAATCTGGCCATCGCATTCGCCTGCTCCAATCCCATATACGGGAACTGGAACTTCCTCAAGAAGAAGTTGGGTAACCTGTGCTGGAATGCATTCAGCTATGATTGCAAACGCGCCAACTTCGACCAAGGCCTTGGCATCGTCCACGAGCTTTATTGCCTCTTCAGCACTCTTCCCCTGTACTCCAAATCCACCGTACTGACAAACAGACTGAGGAGTAAGGCCGATGTGGCCAAGGAGGGGTATGCCTGCATCCACTATCGCCTTCGCCTTATCCTTCACCCTTACTCCCCCCTCAATCTTTACCCCCTGAGCCCCAGCCTCGGAAAGAAACCTGCCTGCATTCCTGACGGCTTCAGCAGTTGACGTCTGGTACGAAAGGAAAGGCATGTCACCAATGACCATTGCCCGCTTCACTGCCCTGGCGACCGCTCCGGTGTGATTCAGCATCTCCACCATAGTCACCGGAAGAGTTGTCTCATATCCCAGTACCGTCATACCCATCGAATCGCCCACCAGAATAAGCTCCACTCCCACGCAGTCTTCTATGAGAGCGAAAGGGTAGTCATAGGCGGTCAGAAGGGCTACCTTCTCCCCCTTCTGCTTCATTGAGTGCAACTGCTTAATGGTGACTCTTTGTTCTTTTGTAGATGAGGGGGTTGCAGTCAATCCAGTTATCCCCCACTCGGTAGTCTTGATATCAGCCGAATCGTCTCCCCACGAGCAACATCTAGCTGTCCGTTAATACTTATCATATATGCAGTAGCAGAATTCTCTTTCAGCTTCAGCACCTGAAGGCCACCCACAATGTCGTCTGGAAGCTGGACCTTATCTCCTGTGTCTGGATCCTTTTTCCATTTGCCTGTTCTGTAGACTTCAAACACGTCGCCTATCTGGAGTCCGCCCAACGACCCGTTGTCGATATAGACGATATCAAAGGGTCTTAAAGTACCCAGATGGTTTTTTCGAGCAACAAGATAACCCTCTACCATTTCATCGGTCGGTTCGGGTATCTCTCCCACCGGGATTTCTTCAGGCTCGTAGGGCTTAATCCTATCTTTCACGTGGATTATCTCAGATGACCGCTCGATGACAGCACGCGATGTCCTATCTCTAACCTCTGTTACCCTGACTACTCCCAGTATTCTCACCATCTTTCCAAGATACTCACCAGTCTTTGGATGCTTTATCCCTCTACCCACACGAAACACTGTGAACCTGTCTCCCACATTCACCTGGTCCTCGGTGCCCCTGTCAATGTATATGAGCATGTGAGAAGTGAGGTTCTTAACATTGGGTGGATCAGAGTCGAGGATGTATCCGCCAAATATCTCCACATCTCTGGCGAGATACCCTCCTTCATATGCCAGTTCTTTCGCCACAACCGGCAATCGATACTCTATTCTAGAGACTGGCGGCAAGGCCACAGCTTCTTCTGGAGGGGGAAGCTCCTCAGGAAGGAGTTCCTCGGGCGGAAGTTCGGACGGAGGGATTACCTCCGGAACACCGGGATAGAAAGGCGGTATCATAAACTCTTGCCCAGGATATATCCAGTGCGGATCGTCGATTTTTTCAGTGTTCGCCTCATATATGTCCGGCCACAAAAATGGATTTTCCATGTAGTATCCAGACAGATCCCAGAGAGTGTCACCCTTCTTCACAATGTGCACCCTCGTCTGTTCCTGAGCAAGAACTCCACAGACAAGCGCCAGTATCACACAAAAGATTGGGACTTCTATCCACTTCTTCATCATCCAACCTCCTTCTTTTTGGAGCTGACTTCTTGAGCCTGCTCCCGTTCCTTTGATTCCTTGCTGTCTCCTTCTTTCCCTTTAGCCCTCACGTACTTCATCTTCAAATCATATAGCAACTCATCTAACAGTTTTTTCTCCTCCTTTTGAAGATTGCCTTTCGTTTTCTCCATGAGCATTCCAAGCGTATCGATGGTGTGTTTTGCAAGCTTCATGTCTTTATCTCTGCTCTTGGTTACTGGGTTCTCAACCAGACCCATGTACTGGAGCGCACCTGCCGCGAGCGTGAGAATGAGTGATGGGAATGACGCTTCGGGCACTCCACTTTTTTCCTGCTCATCTTTTTTCCTTTCCGCTCTGCGCAACAAGTTTAAAGCTCCTCCACTCCAACCAGGGACTTCACTCTGACAGCCTTTCCCTGTTTTATGAAAACCCTGGGAACTCTTGGGCCAACAGAACAAGTGACATCATAGGTGATCGTCCCGGAAAGCCTGGCTAACTCATCTGCACTGATCTCTTCCTCGCCAGAACTCCCTATCAGAACCACCTCATCGCCAACACGAATTTCTGGATGTCCGGTCACATCAACCATTGTCAGGTCCATGCATACCACACCAACTATGTTGAAACGCTTTCCTCTTATCAGAACCTCACCCTTGTTGGAGAGAGCCCTCGAATAGCCGTCCCCATATCCAACAGATACCACTGCGACAGTAGAATCTTTCGGAGCCGTATAAGTCCTTCCATAACTGACTGTCTCGCCTCTGCGGATACTGTTAAGGTGAGCAACTCTCGCCTTAAAGGTCATGACCGGCCTCACATCAATCTGTCTTTTGACCCACTTTGAAGGGTACATGCCGTAGATGACAAGTCCTGGCCTTACCATGTTGAAGTGACTTTCCCTCAAGTCCAGAAGAGATGCGCTGTTGGCGGCATGAACCATAGGGATTTCCACGGACCTTGACCTCAGATCCTCAAGCACCTGTGTGAATCTTTTGAGCTGCTCCAGGGCAAAGGTCTTATCAGACGCCTCTGCACTGGCGAAGTGCGTGAAGATTCCCTCCACCTGGATAGAATCCAACTCACAAACCTGTTGAATGAAATCGGCCGCGCCGGAATAGTTGACCCCCGTCCGTCCCATGCCCGTATCGACCTCAATGTGAACTTTCATCTTCCTGTCCATAGCCTCTGCCACACCAGAGAGCCTGCGCGCATATTCAATGTTTGAAACAGTTGAGGTGAACCCTTCTGTGACGATCTCAGGTATCTCTATGAAAGAAGAAGGACTCAATATGAGAACCGGAACTCCTGCCCCACCCCTCTTGATCTCAATAGCCTCCTCCAGACTTGCCACTCCCAGCACAGATACACCCTCTACCGCAAGTGCTTTGGACACAGCAACGCTGGAGTGACCGTACGCATCGGCCTTTACCGCAACAAGAATCCTCTTGTCAGGACCGACCCATTCCTTCACCTTCCTGAAATTCTCTTTCAGCCGGTCCAGGTCTATCTCTACCCAAGCTCTTCCATTCTTCAGATTGTTCTTAAGCTTTGTCACGGCCTCTATATCCGCACTATATAGGATTTGACTTGTAACTGTTGACATTATCTAATACCATATTCTTGATGGGTTTGAAAGAACAAAATAAGGAACAGCAAGACCTTTTCAAAATACTCTCTCAGCTAGTTGGCAGACTTAGGAAGGAATGCCCCTGGGACAGAGAGCAAACCCCCGAATCTCTCAAGCCTTTTCTGCTAGAAGAAACCCTAGAAACCTCCGAGGCAGTAGAATCCGGTGACCCGGAAAGGCTGAAGGAAGAACTGGGAGACCTCCTTCTCATGGTCCTCCTTTACTGTGAAGTGTCTCAACAATTTACAGTGAACGAAGTACTATCCGGAATAATCGATAAGGTGAAGACGAGGCATCCTCATGTTTTTGGCAAGGAGAAACTGACTTCAAGCCAGCAGGTCGTGGAGCGCTGGGAGCAAATCAAGCAGAAGACTCAAAGAAAAGATTCAGCGCTCAAGAAGGCTGTGCTCCTCAATGACCGGGCTATCCAGATCGGCTTCAATCCGCCATCTTTGGATGAGATGGCCGAGAAACTGACCGAGGAGATGGAGGAACTCAAACGGGCAAAGACTCAGGAGGAGCAAAAGGAAGAATCAGGAGACTTGCTCTTCACAGCAGTCAATATCTGTCGCATGCTCAAGGTAGAACCTGAGTCTGCACTCCTTGCAGCCTGCAACAAGTTCCAGCAGAGGCTCGAAAAGGTTTTCAAAGAACTTCAAAGCAAAGGGAAGATTCCCCAGAACACATCATTTCATAAGATGGACGAGATTTGGACCAAAATCAAATAGCATCCTCCATCAATTCTACTTCGACAGCACCACAAACTCTATTCGCCTGTTCTGTGACCTCCCGTGTTTGGTCTTGTTGGACGCAATAGGCGCATTCTCCCCATAGCCCCTTGCGGTGAGCCTTTCCGGTAATATGCCCCTACTTACCAGCCAGGTACGAACCGCATTGGCCCGGGCCAGCGAGAGTCTCATGTTTGATGAGGCTGACCCCACACTGTCCGTGTGACCTCCGACTTCTACTTTGACCGTGGGGTTTCCCTTCAATGTCTCTAGAGCAGTCTGCAGAACGGGGTATGAGGAAGAGGCAATCGTCGCACTCCCGGAGGCGAACACTATCCCTGTGAGGATAACTCGCTTTCCTTTCTTCATCACTCTTTCAGCCTTGAGCGAAAAATTCTGAATAACGGTTTTGCCCGATTCAACGACAGCAGGAAGAACCGTTTCTCTGTAGTTCTGAGCGCTGACTCTCACACTGTGTGTACCCGCAGGAAGGGTGAGTTTGTAGATTCCGGTTTGAAAATCGCTCGTCGTAGCACAGCCTGCCACATCAATCATTGTAACATCTGCTCCTACAGGTGCATGTGTGCCTGAGTCCCTTATCACTCCGGTCAGAACACCCTCTGCCGACACCTTCTTCGAGAGTTCGAAATCGATCACCACTCTTCCCTCGCTATCCGGCGGAACAACCCTGTCCTTCCATCTGTAACCCTTCTTGAACGCTCTTATCCTCACCCCACCTTCTTTCAGGTAGATTTTGTAAAGGCCCGTCTCAGGATCTGAAAAGATGGGCTTAATCGTATCTCCCGAAAATGTGATCACCACCCCCAGAGGATCTCCGGTCTCTTTGTCCGTCACCTTCCCGGCAACCTCTAGCGGGGGAGGTTCCGGCTTCTTCTTTATGAGTTGCGAAGTTACCGAGAGTCCGAAGACTACATTCCAGCTTGTTCCATCGGATTTGTCGTCTGGTACAAAGTCGAAATCTGTCAGGGCAAATTCAGCTCCGAAATCGAAGACAACGCCCACAGGTGTGAAGAATCTCAAGCCGGGGCACATCCATAGCGTATCGGCAGCCCACTCCGGCTTATCTATTAGCTTTTCTCCAAGCAACTCACCAACGATCCCCACATACGGCCCGGCCTGAATCTCTGCTCCCACTCCCCAGTGAATCTCATTATTCCGACTGTAGGCCTCATCTTTCGCTTTTCCAACACCCAGATATCCAATGCTGCCGTGAACTGCCAGGGGTTTCACCTCAAGATCAGCAAGCAAATCTATGCCCATGTCCGGGCTATGGCCGACTGAAGGGATGAATCCCAACCGGCCCAGTTCATCATCTTCTGAAGGTACCCCGAAAAGGCCGAAATTCACATAAGCCCTTGCGCCAGGAATGATTGCTATGCCAGATTCCTCGCTTTCGAAGATTCGCGCACAGGTCTTGAAGCCGAGCCCGAAATTGCTCAGACCACCGGAGTAGGTGTCCGGCCTCTCTCTTACCTGGTCACTCTGCTCATCATACTTTGCCAACATGTCGAGTCTTAGGTACGACTCCAGAAAATCAAAGATACCGTAGCTAAGCCCGAACCTCGATTCAAAGTAATGATGCTTATCTGCCATGTCCAAGGTGTCAGCCTCAGTCAGCCCCCAATCTCTCCTGGAGTAGTCATCCTGTGTGTATTCGCCGTTCAGAATTACGGTGAAGACGCCGCGTGGAGAAGACCTGGCGCTGTGGAGCTTGAAGAGCCCCGAACCGCCAATCATGCTCGCAGCCCCATGGCAGAAACTGGGCACCAGCAGAGCCAGCAGGAGTGTCAAAACCTTTCTCATTCGGCCTCTCCTAGAGCCCTTATCTCTATCCTCCTGTTCTTAGATCTCCCTTGTTCGGTTGAGTTGTCAGCAACGGGTTTTTCTCCTCCGTAGCCCCTTGTCACAAGAGATGTTTCATCGAAATTGTATCCATTCACCAAGAACCGCCTGAAAACTGAAGCTCTCTTTTCAGATAGAAACAGGTCGGCCTCGGGGGAGTCAGACTTGTCTGTATGCCCACCGATTTCAAACTTCACCCCTGGATTGCTCTTTATTAGACTGACGACCTTCTTTATCCCTTCATAAGATTCAATCTTGAGATTGGCTGTAGCCGGAAGAAAACTGACCCCACTCACCACCATGTGTTCACCCATCTTCAGAAGCGAAATCGAAACCATTTCTGTCTTATGCGCGCCAACTGTCAGCTCCTTTGATGTACTGAGGTATCCTCTCGCATCGCAAATCAGCTTGTATCGTCCGGGAGCAAGCTCAAGCGCTTCCACATTTCCGCTTGAATCTGTCCGCGCCTCCTTACGGCTTTTTCCCTGGAGAAGAATATCCGCTCCAACAGGCTCGCCTGTCTTCATATCAGTGACAACCACACTCACCCATGACTTCCTCTTTTGAGGGGTCAGCCTGATATTCCTCGCCACAGTTTTTCCCTGCTTCACAAAAGCGGGAACGACCCTCTTATTGTATCCTTCTGCCTCCACTATCATGCTCACCAGACCCGGCTTCAATCCCTTGATAACGTAGTAACCCGTCACAGGGTCAGCTTCTATCGTTGCCTCAGACCCTTTTATTGAGACTCTTGCGGCGATGGGTTCGCCAGTGGTCCTATCCTTCACAGCCCCGGATATGGCGCCGGGCTCAACCCCCAGACCTCCAAGGGACCTGGATAGTGTGAGGTTGAAAAAGAAACGCCAGTCATAAGTCTCTGCCTTCAGGTATCTAAGGCTTTCCTGCGCCAGATTTATGTCGTATCCAACATGGAAGCAAAACCGGCGTGTTGGCGTCACCTTAACCCCTTGAGTGAACCTGAGCGGACATTGGTTCCAATCCAGCTTCTCTTGAAGAAGCTGTTCTGAAGTGACCTCTACTATTGGAGTAAAAAACCTGGTAGGAAGTTCGAGCGAGACCCCCACTGGAACTGCATTGCTCTCTTTTCTCCCTGAATGGTGGTAGCCGAGGTTGGCATTGACGCGTATCGGTATGAAAGACTCAAGGCCCTTGAAGTCGTATGTTGCGATTGCCAGCACACCGGCCCCCATCCGCCCAGAAGAGAATTCATCTTTGCCTGTGGGAAGAGTTAGATAGATGTTCACTCCGGATTTGAAGGAAGAGAATGTCCGCGGGGCGAATTTGAACCCAACTTCTGTATCGGACAGACCCACCAGTCCCTCATCAGGAGCCAACCCGAGGTTCTGGGCTCTCGTCACACCTCCGGTCAAATAGAGCTCCGCAGACGGTCGCGGCACGGCTGCCAGAGCCATCTTCAGATTCATCTCTTCCTGAGTAGAGGGAGAGGCCTTGCGCCAGTAGTCAAACCACAGGTTCAGAGATTGATTGCCGTGGGGCTCAACGTCCCCGGAAACAACTCTGAACGTTCCCCTCATCCCTTTCATCCCCGGCAGCCCATAGGATGGGCCGGACCAGCCTGCTAGAAGCAATAGACACAACAACCCTGCTTCCAGATTCCTCATACGAAGTGCCCTAACAATATAGCAAAGAATGATTTATGTCAAGAAGTTTTTGAGATACTTAAACTCCAAGTCCCTAACCATATTTGGTTAGGGAACCAAACGTGACAGAGTATGCTATTTTTCGGACTAAAAACTCGCGGTCAAACCCAGAAAAAGAGACTCTCCGCTCTGCCCCACTTCAAGGCCCAGGGGCCTGTTCCACTCCACGGCCTTATCATAGCTATCAAACACCTCTATGACCTTGATGAGCCCCGCAAAGCCTAGAACGACGTAAGCAGTGGAATTGTTCCCCTCCTCATCGTCACTCAACAAAGAGACTCCCCATGCGGCGAGCCCCCCCTCTGCTCCCGCTGCTGCAAGAGCCAGGTCCCAGCGCCTCAGATATACATAACCTCCACCAGGCACTATTGCAAGAGCCGCTGCGGTGGGGGGATTCTTTCTTCCTCTCGGCTCTGCCACCACCTTTTCTATCGGGTAAGGCTCAACTTGTGGCTCTTCCACCTTCGGTGGTTCAGGTTCTTTCTTTCTGGGCTCCTCTAATTTGACTGGCTCAGGCTCTTTCTTCTCCGGCTCCTCCTCGGGCGCCCCAAACTCGATCCTCTGTATCTCCTCCCTTTTCACTGTTAGAATCCCGTATGGAAGGCGAATCTTTATCTCAGCCTCATCCATAGTCTCAATCTCACCTTCCAGACGTGTACCATCCTTCAGGTGGATGACATCCGCTGAAGCGAAACATGGCAAGATGAGAAGGATAAGTGCAACAACACAGGTTCTCACAAGTCCTCCATTCTTCTTCAGAGCCAAATGATAACCCGGAACAGGCACAGTGTCAATCGATCTATACTAGCTGTGTCATGGCAAGTAGAAAATGTCAGGTTTTTTGCAAATTAAAAATGTCGGCTCTTCTCCAAATCAGTTGGCGGTAGTGCTTGGCAATGGGGTGCTATGTCTTTGTTTGCCATTGGGATTGCTCTACCGCACTCTTTTCTGCGTCTGTTCTGATGTTGCGTCTGACTTTTCTCTTCCTCCATGTGATACCTGCGCCCTTTTCTTGGAAATGGGCGCTAACCTAGCGCGCCGCAAGCGGCGCTACTCCATACATTCAGG